>QNAG01000001.1 GCA_003641415.1 Candidatus Zixiibacteriota bacterium
AGCTAATAACATGTTTTTTCATCTCCGGAATAGAACCGATAGAGAAGTGTTTAAGCCCGTCGTAGACGAAGTATTCGTATGCTTCGTCAGTAATGATCATAAGGTTATGCTGCAGGGCGATTGATGCCAATTTGCGGAGTTCATTTTCAGAAAAGACAGTACCAGTTGGGTTATTAGGAGAGCAGCAGATGATCGCCCTCGTTCTGTGTGTGATTGCTTTCTCAATAGCATCGAAATCGAGGGCAAAGCCTTCTTCTTCGATAGTGGGAACTAATACAGGCTTTCCCGAAGCTATCACAACCTGCCGAATATGGGTAGAATATGTCGGAGTAAATAGAAGCACTTCATCTCCTGGATCAATTATCGCCATTATGGCAGCGGAGAGTCCTTCTATAGCACCCACTGTAACAAGAATCTGCGACACATTTGCATTTATATTGTTGTCCCTTTTCAGTTTTTTAACAATTGCCTCACGCAGATTTACAATGCCGGCATTCTCGGAGTATCCACCAACTTGTCCGTTCCTGATAGCCGAAATAGCGCCTTCTCTGATATGATCGGGAGTCCCTGAAGTTGGTTTTGCCCAGGAAAGAAACGCCACGTCATCGACTTCCTTAGACAATCTCGTCATTTCGTGGATTGCAGATTTTGGAATCTGCTTAACTCTATTTGATATCCTGATTTCCTCTTTCATCCTGTTACCTTTCCCTATTGTTTTTCTGTAACATCTATATATATAGGTTACACATTAGAGCGGGTATATGGGTACACTTTTTTATTTTTTTACTCATTTTTTCTATATTTATGTCTCTTTCGTTTTTTCCCCGTGTAAACGATTGGCTGGCTCACTTTTTATAGTGGGATAATTGGTTGTTGCGAAGGAGAAACTCTCTCAAAAGTGCTGAACAATCCGATCAATGTTACTGCTAAGGCGATTAAAGAGGATAATGTTAAAGTGTTCTACCGGGATAAGATAAAGGTCAGATATTTGTAATACGGGGAAATTTAAAAATAAATGTGGAACCTTCGTTAACCTCACTCTGGATATCCACTGTGGCGTTGTGGTTATCCATGATGTTCCTGCAGGTCATCAGGCTGTAGCCGTGATTGTCTTCTTTGGTGGTGAAACGGCGTTGAAAGAGCTTGTCTTTAATTTCTGAGGTCATACCGATACCATCGTCTCTAACAGATAGAAGGATACTATCGCCGTCAACTTTGGTACAGATTTCTATATGTCCCAGGTTGTGATCTGTCTTAGCAATAGCATCACCCGCATTTTGTAGAAGGTGTAACAGCATTTGGGATATCTGGTTAGAATCTAACTCAATCTCTGGCAAAGTATAGTCTATATTAGTGGAAATACTCGTACGAGAGAACATCTTCTGACCTGTGACAAAAGATACAACTTCAGTTACCAGTTTATTGAGGTCGGTTTTACATTTTTCTGTCACAAGATTAGTGGCGCTTGTGAGATCGGATGTGAACTGCTCCATCTTGGAAACGTTCGCTTTGATTTTACCGAGAAGTTCCTTGACCCGTTCAATGTTATTTTTTTTCATAGCCAGCTCAGCGAGTTCGGCGCTTCCGAGAATCAAACCCAGAATATTGTTCAGATCATGGGCAACCCACGAAGCCAACACTCCTTTCTCGGAGAGTTTTTCAAGATCGGAGAGATGCTGCTCGTTCTCTTTTTGTTCTGTGATATCACTAAGAATAACTATAAGATCAGACCGTGATTCTTCTCCAACTACAGCGCTGACTTTGTAGATACGTTGAGAATCTTCTGAAATGGCTGTCATGTTTCTGTGAAAAGTGTTCTTCATCCCATTCCTGATGGGTTTAATCTGCTTTGCCCAACCGTCAAAAGCAGAGTTGCAGAAGACCACTTCAAGTGGGGTATTCTCCCACGATTCGTTGTTGGATAGGTCAGGGCAGAACAATTCGAGAATTTGACATCCGGCACGATTCACCTTTTTCAAAAGATTGTTTTCTCCGAAGACGAACAACCCAATTTCAAGGTTATCGAGAATCTCAAAATAACTATCAGCAGGGGTTTGATTATTATGCGTGGGAATTTTCTCTGATGTCTGTTTCAATTGTGCTGTCATTATTTTCATCCTCGCAAGTTACTTTGTCGCAGAGCGGAACGCCGGTTTCCAAACTCAAGGTTGCATCTTTGCCGTGGCAATTGTCCCAAAAGACACTGTTCACATTCCACGTAGACACTGTTCACGTTCCGCGTAGGCTGGGGGCTTGTCTCCCAGCAATCGTCACATTCAACCAGGCGATGCCTGCGAGCGGAGTCGAGGGACGGCGGACGCAATGCCCACTGCTACGCAAAGTTAGAGAAAACCAATCTTATCCCTCCACGGCGATGAGCGACGAGATTCCACTTCTGGGACAGCCTCCATGGGATAATCCCTATCCCTGTTTCTGTCCCTGTATAGCCTATATCGGTCGGTTGGCTTCTCCAGTACAGTCTAAAAATCTGTCAGGTAGATTGCTTTGTCGGTCGCTTCATTTCTCTGGCCCGCTTGGCAATTTCTTTAATTGCCTCGATAGAGGCATTGATATGTTCATCGGTGTTAAACGGACCTATAGAGAAACGAACAGCCCCATTTATATCCACAAGACCAAGCTGTTTGTGAACCAGCGGGGCACAATGAAGACCAGTACGGGTGGCTATGTTGAAATCCACATCCAGCATAATTCCTACATCACCAGCCTTAAGTCCTTCTACATTCATAGTTACAGTAGCTATGTGATTTTCCATACTATCGCAGCAATAGGTGATGACTCCTTCGGTTTGATGAAATCCGTCAATCAGTTTGCGGGCTAGTTTTGTCTCATGGGTATAAATGGCATCAATTCCACCGGCTTCTTCAATCCAGTCCAGTCCTGCCATAAGCGAAGCTATCCCAACCATATTGGGTGTACCGTACTCCATGCGGTAAGGATACTCGTCGGGGTGGAACGGAAAAGCTGACTGTGTACCGGTGCCACCACTTCTGGTATGACGAATATCAAGATGTTTCCGCACACATATACCACCAATACCGGTCGAGCCCATAAGTGATTTGTGGCCGGTAAAAGCCAGCACATCGATATTCATTTCCTTCATGTTAATTGGAACCATGCCGGCCGTTTGGGAAACGTCAATAGCAAATGTAACACCAGCCTCTCGGCAGATTGCGCCTATCTCGGCTACCGGCTGAACAGTTCCGAGAACGTTTGAACCATGGTTTACAATAACCAGCTTCGTATTTGATTTGATAGCTTTCTTGATGTCATCCGGTTCTACGAAGCCCTGTTCATTGAAGGGAACATACGTAGCCCGGACACCATTATCACGCACTAGATGGTTGATTGGTCTAATAACCGAGTTGTGTTCGAGATTGGTGGTTACAACATGATCCCCTGATGAAAGGAGTCCCTGTATAATCAGGTTTAGTGCTTCAGTGGCGTTGTAACCAAAGCATAATCTCTCGGGAGTATCCTCATCGCCGCCAAAGAAGGAAGTTAACCGCTTGCGGAGGTCCTCGATTATATTGCCAGCCTCGACAGCTTTATTGGATTTGCTTCTCCCTGGGTTAACACCACAACTGCGATAGAACTCCACCATAAATTTATAAACATTGTCCGGTTTGGGCCAGGAGGTGGAAGCATTGTCAAGGTATATCAGTTTATCCATAAGTCACTCCCTATGTTGCTGACTGGCATTTTGTGTGTCGTTAAGTTATTGAAATCTCAACAAGTCTTATCGGACACGGCCAATTTTAAAAGTAAGGTAACCGGCGGTCTCTCTCCGATTGAACCAAACGTTATTGTCATCAACAGGGCAACTCAATCACCAGTTGCCCAAATCACCCTGACAAGATACAATAATAGATTGATATGTCAACCGAAGGGGGACAGAGATGGTGGTTTCAACTCTTACCCATTGTTTTGTTCTGAAATTAATGCTTGCAAGTATCACTCTCGATTTGGTTATTTCATTTTTGTGATTCTGTAAAAGAGGTAACTCAAAGTTGGAGTAGTTTATGACGACCAAGTGTGCCAGGGATATAATGATTCCCTTGAACAAATATCCACATATTCCATATTGGTTTACATTACGACAGGCAGTAGCTGAACTTGAAAAAACATCTCTGGAAATAAATGGTCTCAAATCTCTACCACGAGCTTTACTGGTCTTTGACGAAAAATATCTTCTGCTGGGTATTGTTAGGCGACGAGATATCCTCCGAGGCCTTGAACCAAATTTTCTTCGTCATCTGTCTGTTTCCGAAAAACACAGCTCAATGGATATTAAAATAGACCCCAATCTAATAGAGATGTCTTCCTGTTTTGATTCTCTTTCTAAGGCTATAAAGAAACAGGCTGATGTAGTTGTCAGTGAAGTTATGCAACCAATCGTTGCTACTGTTAACGCCGATGATCACCTTGCCAAAATTATCTACATCATGATCGAACAAGACTTGAATTTGATTTCGGTGTTGGAAAATGAAAAAGTCGTTGGGGTAGTTTGCAGTGTGGGAGTTTTTCACCAAATAGCCAATGTTCTCCTATAATCAGAAACTATCACAAAAATAAAAGCCTATTTGGAGAAATTCCATGCTAAAACGACACCTTTCACCTGGTGATAGCGGAGGTAAAACAGGCGATCTTAGTGTTATACCTGACAATATTTATATAGCTGGTAATAGGCGTACCATTGACTGGAAAAGAATTGGATTTATGTCGCTTGGGATTGCCTTGTTCTGTATTGTATATTTCTCACCTGCCTGGCCTGATGCTGTCGATCCTAATGGAGAAATATTTGAACTTTCAACCCAAGGCAAAGCGGCTCTCGGGCTTTTTTTACTAGCCGCTATCTGGTGGGTTTTCGAAGTAGTTCCTATTGGTGTAACAAGTATTTTAATTGGAATAATCCAGTGTCTTTTTCTAATCCGACCTGCCAAGGTAGCGTTTGGGGATTTTATGGACCCTTCGGTATGGTTTATTATAGGATCCATTGTCATTGGCATGTCCTTTTCTAAATCTGGATTAACCAATCGTATGGCTTACAAAATGCTCACGATGTTTGGAGAGAAAACCAGCCGAATATATCTGGGTACTTTCATCATGACATTTGTGCTTACACTCATCATGGCGCATACGGCAGTTGCAGCAGCCCTGTTTCCATTGCTGTCTACAATTTACGCTCTCTATGAAACTGACGATAAACCCACAAAGTTCGGAAAGGGACTTTTCATCGGGATGGCATTTGTAGCTGGGGCAGGCAGTATCGTAACGCTGCTCGGTTCAGCTCGCGGTGCAGTGGCGATCGGGTTTTTCGGCGATATCGTGGGACGTGATATTGGCTTCTTTGAGTTGTCCTACTTCATGGCTCCAGTCGGAATAGTGATGACTTTCCTGCTGTGGGGATTTATCATGGTGTTCTTCAGACCAGAGCATAAAACTATTCCCGGTTTAAGAAAAAGTGCTTCATCGCTAAGTAAGAAATTGGGACCCATGTCGAGGACAGAGTCGATGACGCTTACTATCGTTGCACTCACAGTTCTTACTCTCAGTTTTAGATCTTTCATCCCGGGTCTTGAAAACCTTGACAAAAGTGCCATCATTTTAATATCGACTGTACTTTTCTTTATTTTCAAGATATTGACTATCAAGGACCTTGAGCTTATCCCATGGAATATCATCCTGCTGTTCGGCGGCGCAATGAGTATTGGTTTCTGTCTGTGGGAAACCGGCGCTGCGAACTGGATGGCTATCAGTTGGTTGGGATTTTTCGAAAGCTCACCATGGTTTGTGTTTGTCTTGGGAGTGTCGTTTTTTGTATTGCTCACAACCAACATCATTATGAATGTAGCTGCTATCGCTATTGTGCTTCCGGTAGCGTTAGTTATTGCCCCCTATTTGGGAGTTGCACCTGAAGTTGTCCTGTTCTCCTGTTTAGTTACAGCCGGTATGCCATTTCTCTTTCTTGTGGGCGCTGCACCAAACGCTATCGCGTATGAGAGTAAACAGTTCTCAAGCGGAGAGTTTTTCTTTACCGGAATCCCAGCCAGTGTGATACTAATGGCAGTGTTGGCTTTGTTTGTGGGTATTATATGGCCTATAATGGGAATGCCAGTGACAATAAACTAGCCGGGCATATAACAAATTGTGCGAGGCCGTCTGAAGAATACTCTTTACACTTTAAAAAGCTCCCCTGGTATTGAGGAGCTTTTTTTGAGTGATTTTTATTGCTCTGCCAGCACCTGAAGCGGTTCGAGGTTGATCGACAAACCAGCCCGCTCCCGACGTTGATTCCATTCTTCGCGTGTTTCAACTATTGACGGTCCTGATACTCTTTCGAGAATCTCAAAGAAATCAAGCCCGTATCCATCTTTCAGCACTTCGATCTGGGGTTTACCTTGAACAATATATACGGATTGCACACTCTGATGATCCCAGTTACGCCATTGTTGTTCATCCTTAAGCCATGAGAACCGACGTCCTTCAAGCGCTTCTATTACTCTGGGTGTTTCAAAGGAACCGGCCTGTTGTACTGCCGTTTGATATTCCATCAGGCAAGTGTATACATTGGCTGCAGAGGAACTCGGGTATCGGTTATACCGCGAGGAGAATTTCTCTACAAATGAAACCCCATCTCCATGATCGTATTGGTACGGAACGCGCCAAGTCCAATCGGTACAACCTATAATTCCTTCCATGACTTTTGCGCCTGCAGCTTCAGCAATGTTCAGAGTCACCACTGGAGCAACAACCTGCATTTGCTCCTTCATTCCTTTTGAAGAGATCATTTTCAGACTGGAGATCATGTCAGCTCCAAGCTGTACCAGAATAAGTGCATCAGGTTTGCTCGCTTGTGCATTTTGCAGAACATTCTTAAGTTCCTGCTCGCTTATGTCTGGCCGAACCAGAAACCTTTTGTGTACAATTTCATCCTGAGTGTCAGTGAATTCCCTGAGATATGTCTCTATTGTCCATCCCCAGGTGCAGTCAGTAACAAGATAGCAGAGCCTCTTTCCAGAGAAATGTTTACTCAGGTAACCAGCAGTGGTTTGAGCAGCCATCCATGGATTAAAACCCCCGTTAAATGAATATCGGTGTGTTTTCTTACCACCATCTGCATTGGCAAATGAAATTGGCGCCATAAACACAACGCTGCTTCGCTGGCACAAATCAGCAACGACACCGTTAGCTTCACCGGATACACCACCAATAATCATTTTGACCTTTTCTTTTCTGACAAGCTCAATCATGCTGTTGGCTGATATATCAGCCCTTGAGCGCGAATCCCGTGCAATTAACTCGATTTTTTTATCAAGGATTCCACCATCGGCGTTGATTTCCTCTACCGCTATCATGGCAGCCCGCCATTCATCCGGACCATAAACAGAGTACTGACCGGATTGAGGATAGATCATGCCGAGTTTGACGGTTTGCTCGGCTCCTACAGCCGTGCCAAGTGCAATCAATACAGCGACAAGACTGATTATACTTACTGTCTTCATTATCTTAACACCTCCAATTACTCATAAGCTTCCCTCCTGGGCACAGAAGCGATTATTGTATACCTAAGTATATGTCGGTTGGATAAAACCTGAGATTACAAAACGGCTACAAGGCACGTAATTCAAGTGGTAATGTAGTCCAATATGTGCAGGAATTGAACAATATTTAATTTCTTATCCACGATGTATGGAACCCCTATTTCTAAAGGTAAGTTAATGTAGATAGAAAGTTAACGCCAATTGACATTACTCACCTAAGGCTCAACTGAAACATGATTCATAGGCTTAAGCTTATTCCGTCGGGGATGTTTTACTGAGGGGATAAAAAAATCTCTACCCTCCGGACGTCGCATGCGGATAGTGTAATCCTGGCAAGCTCGGCATCGGCGTATTTTGCCTAAAGAATCGACTTTGATTCTACGACGTGGTTTGTGGTTGGGGGCGTAAATGGCATTGCCGACAATCTCAAATCCCTTGGTAACGTCATTATCATCTATCCATTTTACTCCCTCAGTCACTTCACCAGTCTCAGAGTCATAGAGTGTAGCTCCTGGACATTCGATAAAGACTTGCTCTTCGGTCGATATATCATCAACGAAAATATCAGTCGTATCAATAGCTCTGGGGTTGCACTTGGCGCAAATCCAAATCCCTTTCTGACGAATAAGAGGCCGACCACAGTTAATGCAAACCTTCCGGTCAACAGATTCCTTTTCCATAATATCTCCCGATGTTTACGGCGAGTTAGAATCGTCTACGTTTTGTTTGTTTCATTTGGTTTCTTTGCAACAAGTTTGCCAGGACAAGCTATCTTTGGTTAATCCTATGGCAGAACGTAGGTTAGCTAATCTGCCCTTAGATTTTTTGGGAGTCCAGATGCTAAATAATGGGGGATGTCGGCTATTGATTGATGGGGCAATCCACTCTATAATACTGTATAAGCAGGTTATTCCCCTGAAAGAAAATAGAGTGTTAGCCCTTAAACAGAAGAACCAATGAGAAAAGAGTTACGGTTACTGGCAGCGCAATAAAAAACGAATACGGTGTTACAAATGACACCAGGACAGCTACTCCAACTGAGGGGACAAGCAGATATTTGATGGCAGAGTAGCCTATTTTAGCTATTCTACTGATAATAAACAGAAGCAGCACACCAAGGACAATGTAAGTTGCGATTAAACCATTTTGTCCAAAGTTGTCCAGAATCAGTTCTTTGGCAGAACCGAGCATTCCGGAAAACTTTTCGGCTTCACTTGATGCCTGCTCAGCCAAACTTTCCAATCTATCTTGAAGCTCAGTACTTATCATACTGTTCCTCATCAATAGGCTCGATTGTTAGCGAAGATTCTCCTACTCTCATCAGTCCTACCATACGCTGGGTAAGGAAATTTTTGGAGGAAATCCACTGGTGGGATAATTCCAAAATCTCTGACTGTTCCAAATCGGATTCCCAGTCAAGTATCAGTTGGTCGATTGTACGGTCATCGACTATTAGATCATCCATTATCAGCACAAACTTAACTTTCATGGCTCTCTGTCCTGCAAAGATGTTCGTGTTATTACTGCCGAGTCTTTTTGCAACCATTATGCCAGCACCGACCTGGAAACATCGGTAAAAACCTATGTGCTTTCACTTCAATAGATTACGATGGCAAATGTGCAGATTTTGGACAGGAAGGAACACATTTCCTGCTCAGATTAAGTCAGGAACTATAGGACAGAGCCCTCATGGTATCGGGTATAATAGAAAGACCCGACTGCATTTAAGCAGTCGGGCCAATCGCATTACGGATATCAACTTTTCAATTCGAAACACCGTCAGTTGCTGTCCGGGGAACCGGTTACAAGAACCCATTTGGGGCAAGAGAGCGTGCGCCGAATCCTTTTTAACCGGTAAGTGGCTGATCGTGTCATTCCCTGACTCCGATCAATTTTGGCCGGAAAGCCACCTTCGATATCTCAGCTCCGCGAGAGTGTGGTGTAGTCTCTCTTAGAACCTGTTTGTGTCCACCTTGCTTTATGGCAAAAAAGCCATCGACCGGTGGACTTTTCAATCCATTGGCAGTTCCTCCCTTAGTAAATCGACTCCTCATGGCGGTAATCTGGTAAGGGGGAATGAAATTACTAAACTCTCATTTCGTGAGAGCATATAGAAAAACTCAACAGGTGGGGAGGTCACTATCTGTCGTTCGAGAGGTATTCTTCTTTAGTGAACCTACAATTAAAGTAATATATGCCCCTCGATTTGTCAAGCAAAACTATGCGGGGACACCTCACAACGGCTCACACGGCCTGTCCATAGAGGGTAATGTACAAAAAGTAGAGGTAGGCTCCTATCTACTTCTAATTTAATGTCGCCCTACTCCATCCTATGATAGATATTGAATTCCCAAGCATCCAACAAGGGCGAGGCGAAGGTCTTGCGGTATTCATACAACTGAGTGAATGCTGCGCTATCGAGAAAACCAGCAGTGGGGTCAGATGGAGAGATCACCAGCCACTCCGGTCGGGAATCGATAATCAAACCCATATAATCACCGCGCCGATTGTAAGATGCTGCCTCCGGGGAAACCAGTCCTGCTCGATCAAGAATTCTCCGTTCACAATAGTATCCAACATAGCCGAGGTCCTCGGTTGCTACAACGTCGTTTTCATCAGCATTGGCATGAATATACCTGATCACCCCGTCGTGAATGGTCGAGAGAACATCCCATTCGTGTCGATAATTCCTGACTGTTGGATAATTGGCCACAGCCAGTAGTATCACCAACACCGCTCCAATCAGAAGCTGCTGGATTCGCGAAACATCGGCCAACATCCGCCACTTATCAGCCAAAATCAGAACTGACGCTGATGCAAACAAGATATAGATGGGATAGATCGGCGCAATGTACCACCGGAAAACTAGAGTAGAACTGAAAGTCAACGCCACGATAGTGACCAACATCCAAACGAACTCAAGACGACCAAATTGGTATTTGCGCATCAGCCTCCAGCCTCCGACCACGGCCAGTGCAAACATCACCCAGCCAAACGGATTGTGCCAGCCCATTACGAAGATGAAGTTGTCACTTGTTGATGATGCCCATACACGACTGTATAGCGCCAACTTGGCACCGATTGAATTGGGAATTGGTGAACCGAAGTAGACCGAAGCAAACACAACCCAAGGTAAAAGAATCAGTACGGCCATCACAGCCAGCGCGAACACCCGTCGGAGCTGCCGCAGGCCGATGTACGCCAGCAGTATGCCAAGCACCAGCAGCCCTTCTGGACGGACCAGTGTCGCCAGCGCCGCCATGATGACAGCGTGCATGGGCAGACGTTGGTACTGATAATAGAACGCCGCCGTTACCAGAAGCGTGAACAAAGCCGTCTCCATGCCGCCGGTATCAGTGGGGAGAAGGCGCGGAAAGAGGACATAGAGAGTTACCGGCACAAATGTAAAACGACCGAATCCAATCGAGTCGGCCAATCGGAATATAAAAATTGCAGTCAAACCGGAAGCAAGCAGTGATACAACTAATGCTGTTGTTGGGATTGGTACACCGATAGCGCCCAATGCCGCCAGTATCAGCGTAAACAGCGGCGTAGTTGTACCCAGCACCCGATCGCCGAGGTTAAAGACAAAGCCATTCCCGGCGGCGAGGTTCGCGGCATAACGGAACGTAATAAACGCATCGTCAAACGTGAACCGGGTCAAAGCGTGGAAGAACAACCGGGCTGCAACCGTTCCAAGTAGAATAATTGAATATAATCGAATTCGTTTCGACAATCTCATTGCTCTTTCCACTGGATGGTTTCCCGTGGATAATCAACCTGCAATCACCGTGACAGAACCACATAGAGGTTCTACCCTACATAGTTTCTTTCAGACATTCAAGCCTTTATCGTACTTTATCAATCCACCAACTTCGATTTAGCCGTAGCGGAATCCAAAACCGGAAGGCGGAATTGATTGGGACGCTCGCGCAATACCCTTCTCAGCCATGACTGTGGGTAGCCCTTATCCTGTGGTCGATGGTTTTCATCTTGAACATAGCCGTCGTTGTATTTCGTTATCAAATGCTCGGCCAGTTGTTTCCATCGGGCTACAGTCTGTTCGCCGCGCATGACGGAATAATCGGTGAGGTAACGTGTCATTAGTTCGGGGTTTGTTTTGTAAAGCTCGAGAGCTGTTTTCTCAACGGCCAGTTGCAGGGCCAGACAAGTTCCCTCGAGTTCGTTCTGTACAGCCACAATCTCGGGAACCATGTAGCTGTATTTCAAATTGGCATAATTGGCTACAAGATTAAATACCCACCATGCTGATTCCCAGGAGAAGGCGGCTATGCTACCGCGAGCGTATGATTCAGGAATAGCATCGATGCCACAATAGAAAGGGACATAGCAAGTCATGTAAGTGTCATCGACACCGTACCAGTAAACCCCTCCGATAGGATCGGGCAACCACGACCGCGATTGAGACACAAAAGAGAAGCCGGTCTGCTGGGTAGAGATTGGTCGTTCCCATGCATAGACAATACTGGTATCGACCTCACTGGAATCTCTCCAAGTCATTGGGCGCCAACGATTGGGGGTACCATACGGCCCGGCATCTATTCCTTTTGTCATATCATAATCGGTGCCTTCATAATGGTCACGCATCAAAGAAAAAACATCGGATAGTGAAAGTTTCTTATCCGGTTTAATCCAAAGAGGATACGGTTTCGCATTAGGTACAGCCCGGTGATAGTCTGATGAGAAATTGAGAGAGGGAGCAGAGCGGCGGAAGATACTCCACACACGAGCATCTGCATAACGCTGGTTACTGGGTGTTGCTGGGCAATAGGCTTCGCAGAATCGGAATGGTTCGCCGGAGTTGGGATCATAATAGCCTTTTTCAATGGCAAATGAAATAGCGTTCTCGCTGTAAAGGCAGTTATCGGAATCATCGAGAGGAAACTCACCTATACGAGCCTTATTGGCATGACAGGAGATGTAGCCGTCAGGAATCCGCACAGTGACCCACTCGGCTCCGTGGCCGCCCTCCCCGGGGCCAAACATCTCCATGATCCAGGCTTCATTAGTATCAGCAATCGAAAAAGTCTCACCGGTCGATCCATAACCGTAACGATCCACCAAGTCGGTCATCACCTTGATCGCTTCGCGGGCTGTACGAGCGCGCTGCAAAGCAAGATTCATCATATCCCAGTAGTGTAGCAAACCGTCTGGATTGCGTAACTCCTCACGCCCACTCGAGGTAGTTTCGCTGATCGCCAATTGGTGTTCATTCATCATACCTACAACAGCGTAAGTATGATCAACCTGATCGACCCAGCCTCTAACATTACCGTGCCAGTCGGTGATTGCCAGGGAATCTCCGGGCCCGTAATCGGCGGCAGGGGTGAATTCAAGTTCCGGGTGGAATCTCCCGTCGCAGGTATAGGTGATCATTACCGAACCGTCGACCGATGCTCCTTTTGTCACCAATAGATTCGTGCAGGCTACGGTGTACCCACCACTAGTAAGTGAAATAATCATAATGAACGTCATGAATGTTCTGAAACATCTTAGCACTGTGATTTTCTCCTGAAAGGCATTTCTAATTATCCGCAAGTAACAGCCTGCACCCGTCGCAGGCAAACAGAAAAGATTGTGATTATGGTAAAACCACCAGGGATTTGTTGACATCATCAGTTTTACTAAACTTATTTACAAACAACTCGTAAATAAATTATCATCAAGAAGCGAAAGGACAATAATGCTTTTTAAAAAAAGTCATACCTTTGCCATGCTTGCATTAATGTTTGCTGTCATTATAACTCAACCAGTTTTTCCTGCTGTTCTTCGCGGAACAGTTATTGATAATGAAACGAAAGAACCTGTTCCACTGACGACAATCCGTATTCAGGGTACGGGACAATCAATGCTGTCTAATGATGATGGTCAGTACCGTCTTCGCTTGGAGCCGGGTAAGTATAACATCAAGTTCAGTCATGTAGCTCACTATTCTGAAATTATCGAGATCACAATTTCTGATTCTACAATGTTTCAGGATATTTTCCTTCGTCCGGCGGTGATAGAGCTTCCGGGAACAACTGTTTACAATAAAGCCTATGATCCCGGTCAGGAAATCATTATTCGCGCCATCGCTCACAAAGAAGAGTTGCTTCGAAAAATACATGACTACCAGTTCGACGCTTACACAAAGCTGGTAGTGCATGAAATAGAAAGTGAAGACAGCTCCAGCATTGCTATTATAACCGAAACACAAATCACAGGCTTCTGGGAAAGACCCAAAAAATATAAGGAAATCATTACAGCACGAAAGCAGACATCCAATCTTCAAGCCGAACAGAATATGATCACGGTTGGTCAGATATTCAATCTGAACGCCAATCGCCTCGATTTCGGATTACAGCAGGTGGTGTCACCGACGGCTAATGATGCTCTGGACTACTATAATTACTACCTTATGGATACTATCCAGATTGACGGGAGACCTGTTTTTCAACTTGAGATCGAACCCCGGAGTTCAGCGCATCCTCTTTTTGTTGGAGAGTTGCTCATTGCTGATTCTACGTATGATGTTGTAGGTGTAGATGTTGGTTTCAATGAAGGGTTTGATGCTCCTTACATCAACGATCTGTCCTACCGTCAGATGTATGCCGCTTTTGATAATGACATTTGGATGCCTATCGAAATTCGTTACACAGGGGAAATAGATGTGCCGGGAGGAGCCATTCCTACCATGGCATTCGATTTTGTTACTGCATTACATCGTTATACAATCAATGAAGGTATTCCCGATGGTATATTTGATCAGTATGTTATAGAGGTGGCCGAGGAGGCTGATGATATTGATTCAGTCGCCTGGAACGCAAATCAGCTTATTCCACTTACTGATGAGGAAGCACATGGTTACACCTACATTGATTCAGTTGAAAACTTGCCAATGTCAACTCTCGGGATCGTGAAAAAAACGTGTATTACAACTTTGAATGTGCTTATCACACAATACGATTTCTTTCATTTCAACCGTGTGGAAGGACCTTATCTAGGATTTGCTGTCCCAATTACGGGAATTATTCCCAATCTGAAATTGAAACTTGGCACTGGTTACGCCTTCGAGGGTGAATACTGGCAGCACCGTTATGAACTGTCGTACACATTTTGGGAACGTTTGCAAAGCACAGTCAGTTTTGGCTACCGCGACCAGATTCGCAACCGCAGCACTATCGCTTCTCCCAACTATAACCCTACCACATGGGCTCTCTTTAAGAAAATTGATCCATATGATTATTTCCTTGAAAAAGGATTCGATTTTCACCTGCTAACAAAAATATTACCGAAAACCAGTCTGCATCTTAAGTATGTTGATGTTAATCAGTATTCTGTTGAAAATGCAACTGACTACAGTCTGATATGGGCCAAGGACAAAGAACATCGTCCAAATATTGATATCATCAACGGGAAGATGCGTTCGGTGAGCGGTTCTCTTCGTTGGGATAGCAGCCCCCTGATAAAAGTCAAGGGTAAGGAATCAAAAGCGTTCTCTCTTCCTCAAACGATACTGGAAATCGGGGGTGAAACTTCTTGGCCTCAGTTCATCGACAGTGACTTCAAATTTCAGCGAGGTTATATTTGGCTTCAGCACAAGAGAGGTCTGCCGGGGTTAGGTATTTTTCAGACGCGCATTTACGCTGGTATGTCTGACAAACAATTGCCACCGCAAAGATATTTCATCATGGACTTCGGTGATACCTACTTTGAGCAGTTAACATCCTTCAAAACTCAGGGTAAGGTTAATTTCTCTGGTGATCGTGTTTTGTCTATTTATTCCGCTCAGAATTTTGGGAGCGCACTATTTCGTCGCTTGCGAGTGCCGCTGCTGAGAAAGATGTCCGTCTCATTTTTTGTTTACGGTGGTGCCTTCTGGTGTGATTTTAGAGATGAATCAATTCAACTGCCAAACGAGCGGCTCATCACAGCTTCAAAACCATACTCGGAGATAGGCTTTGGTTTTGGGCGCATTCCACCGATATTTCTGAGAGCATTCTTCACCTGGCAATTGTCCGATTATGATACCAACGACTTCACCTTCAAGATTGGGATGTTTTTCTAACCGGTTTATTTGTCAATTCGGTAATAAGCAAAGACGGTGCAACACAAAGCCGCACTCTATGCGGGATTAATAAGATTGTGGCTTTATCAATATTCTGCTGTAGGCCCGTTAAAAATCTGCCCCGAAGGAAAATGAGTAGGTTGGTTTATCGGAGACATTTCGGAAATCGGTTGACCAGGCCAAGTCATAACGAAGGAGAATAAAACCAAGATTGGCGCGCATGCCAAATCCAAAACCTGTTTTAATGTCCTTGAGTCGAGAACCTTCCTCACTTGTGCCGCCCTTGAAATTGTTATCAGCCCAAGCAGCTCCAATATCAGTGAACACTGCACCCCCTACATTGGCAATGACCAGAGAAAGAGGAAATCGCATCACAAAGTATTCGACCATAGGGAACCGGAACTCCCAGTTGACAAGACCAAATCGATTACCGGAAAGCTCATAATACGGAGTGCCACGCAATGGAGTGACAACATCGGCAAAATACAGATTTTTGACATCGTAGACCTTGGCATCAAGGGTTCGGTTACCTATCCAGTTTGTAGTCCCACCAAGAAAGTATTGTTTGGGGGTGTTACCAAAAGAAGCCCCGCCCGCCACACGAAAAGCCATTGAAAAGGTTTTTTTGAAGTGCCAATACTTACGATAATCAACATCAATCGACTGGAATTCGATATCATCTGATTCAAACAAATTGATTCCATACTGAAGTGATACCTTCGCCCGACGGCCATTGACCGGCCCAGTTAACCCCCAAATTATATTGTCGGTAACATAGGCCAGCTCACCGGTGGTAACTTTTGAATTACGATTCTCTCGATCATCGTCAAAGTCGTGATATTCACGGTCGATAAAATACTGGGAAACCCCCAGTTGCAAGCGACTGAATGTAGAGAACGGTCGGTTGGCAAAGGCTTGAACTCCGTAGAAACGGTCAGAAAAAAGGTGGTCAGAATTATCGAGGTAAAAATTCTTTGAGTGAAATAGCCCAAATCCGACATTCGTTCTATGTCGATTATAGAAATAGTAAGCCTGGATATATGACTGGTCTATCGTATTCACTAAGTCGGTAGCAATATAAATCTGGTTGTTGCCTAAATAGTCGGAGAAAACAAAATACGATTGCCCTTGAAGACCAAAGAACGTGTCATAAGCAAAACCGCCACCGGCATAATCTGAGGTAAACTTCGTCTCGTATTTCTTGATTATATACTCACCTGAGGGAAGTGGCAAAGGAATTGAATCAAAAGAAGCAGGTTCGGTCGAGCCTTCACGTGAATGACCAGTAGTATCGTTGATGTCAATCATTATAGATTCAAGTGGATCACTGGCGGATTGGTTTATAAAGACAAACTCTCCGTTGCGAATACCGGTTTTGTCAACGAGATTACTATCAGCGGCAACTGAAGTTGTATCAGCCCCAGGGGTTACAGAATCAATAGCACTTGAATCGATAGCTGTCCATGTAGTTGAATCAACAGTGTAAGCTTCATAATCACCTGCCCATTCAACGGCAACATTACCATTGACTGTACTATCCATTTCTAGTTTATGGGCAACCAGGACTTTGTGTCCATGTTGTGTTCTAAGAAGATCGTACTTACCAAGCATAAAATCGGTTAAAGTCAGAATGCCATCATCACCGACAGGAGCTATATCCTTGAGCATGAAAATATCGAAGGCTCCCTTGTTGAATGCAGAAAAAGCAATCGCTTTACCGTTGGGAGACCACGAGAGCGATTTTACCCCGGAGATAATATCAGTTACTGCGAAGTATCGCGTGCTGTCAAGGAAAGCAACATAGAGATTGTCTATTCCGTTTCGATTGGAAATGAAAGCGACTTTACGTCCGTCAGGCGAGACTGCCGGTGCTTTATTCTGGCCAGGACCGACATCTAATTCGGTAACTGCAAGATTTATAAGATCAATTCTAAATAAGTTGTAGTAACCGTATTCGAAATCTCCGGGCATGAAAGCGCCGGAATCCACATAAAGGTGTTGATTTATATCTATCTTCAAGTTGCGAGAATGTGGACGGTCAGACGAGAAAATGAGCTGATTGCTCTCAGGTAACCAAGAAGGATCGATATCATCGTAGCGATCATCAGTAAGCTGTTCAACTTGGTCCTTATTGATGTGATACAGGAATAGATCGCGCTTGTTACCTTCCAGAGCGGAGAAAGCTATCTTTTCCCCATCCGGTGACCACGCCGGTGCCAATATGTTGTAGTAGTCAAGGCGTTTTTTGTAGGTAACTTTACCTTTTGAAAAATCATACAGGAAGATAGCTTCCTTACCTCCGGATTTGGTAACAAAAGCTATTTTTTTACCATCCGGTGACCAAGAGATGCCCGACACATAAGAATGCAAAGATTCCAAGTCACTGGAACGCTGCGCCTTAACAATGTGATCAACAACTTTTCCGTCGGCTGCCGAAATCAGGACTATTTCGGTATAGTCAGACTTATCAGTGAATATTGCGATTCTGTCACCCTCTGGAGAGAAGGCTGGCTTTTCATTGTAATACGAACCGTCCTTGCGCGCTTTAGTGAGCTGTTTAGCGATTTCTTCAGGGTCTTTTCGAATTGCAATATCCGGCCAATACCTGCGCTTCATTTCTTTGCTGAATTCCTTCCAGAATTCCTCTTCGTTGACGCCGATTGTCTCTTTCAGGGTGCGATTCATTGTCAGATGAATCTTGCCGTTGCGAAAGATATCTCCCAATTTTTCTTCGCCGTACTTATCAGCAATATACTTTATCATGGCCTGTCCTTCTTTATAGGCCAGGTATCCCCCCAGTGCCCAAGGCGGAGCGAGATATCCATTGATTGTAGCATCCCGGACAACCATATCTGACCAGGAATCCCAGCCATGACGAGAGGAATACTCGGCATACCCTTCCGCCAACCACAGAGGCATGCTAAAAAGTCTTTGACGGGAGACCAGAGATGACAAAGCTTTACCATAAAGCATGTCGAAAGTAACGGCATGTGTCAGTTCATGGTGTAGGACATGGCGGAAATCTTCGTAGGAGCCGGAAAACGGAACAACTATGCGGTTTTTGAATACTTCTGTAAATCCGCCGGTTCCCTCGGGAATAAGTGATGGAATAATATTGGTTTGCTGAAAATCGTTATGTGAATTATAGATAAATACAGGGATGCGTCGTTGGATGAGATAGTTAAGTTCCTTGGAAATTTCGACGTATGATGATTCCAGTACAGCCGTAGCAAATTTCGCAGTAGGGTAAGCTTCATCGTAGAAGTGTATATCAAAGTGCCGTGTCTGTAGATAGCTCCAGTCAAAGTCTTTGTAACGGACCTTGTTTTTACCAAATGCAACATCCTGGGCTAAGATCAAGCTCGGACTAAAAACGGAAGCGATTAGAATTATCAGAACAAGTTTTTTCATCAATCTATATCCTTGTATCAGCCGTATTGTTTAATGGGCTAACAAAAATTATCGGCCTCATCAACTTCTTTTCAAATTTATAACATTGCTCTTAAAGAGCTAAAGTTACTCCTTTATTCTTACAATATCGGCACCGAGAGACGACAACTTTTCCTCTAGTTTGTAGTATCCACGATCGACATGATATACCCGCAGGACATCCGAACGACCTTTAGCAGCCAGACATGCCAGCACTATACCGGCCCCTGCTCTTATATCAGACGCCATTACTTCTGCGCCGTGCAATTCTTTAACACCTGTAATGATCGCTTCGTTGCTGGAAATATCAATTCCGGCTCCTAAACGTCTCATCTCCATCGTATGTGAAAATCTGTCTTCAAAAACAGTTTCAGTGATATGCGAAGTTCCCGAACCTACACAGGCAGCAGCCATAATGCAAGCCTGGAGATCAGTTGGGAAACCTGGATATGGAAAGGTTGTGACCGAAACCGGGGATAATTTACGGGGTCCTTTCAAAGTAACACTCTTGCTTGTTTGAGTAACTTTGCAGCCCATTTCCATCAGTTTATGCAGCACAACAGTCAAAGTTTCCGGAGCGCAACCGGTGACTCGAACCTCACCGCCAGTGATAGCGCCAGCTATAAGATAAGTGCCGGCTACCAACCTATCTCCTGAGACAGAATACTCAATAGCGTTAAGCCTTTTTACCGGTTCAATGACAATATTGGGTGTGCCGGCGCCATGAATTCTGGCTCCGGCCTTGTTAAGGAAATTGGCGACATCTATCACTTCCGGGTCGCAGGCAGCATTGGTTATAATGGTTTTCCCCTTAGCGGTGACAGCACCATAGAAAATATTCTCAGTGCCGGTGTGTGAAGGTCGATCGAAATATATCACCCCACCTTTCAAAGGTTTACCCCGGGCTACAACATATCCGCCATGCTCGGTTACCTTAGCTCCCATAGCTCGAAATCCAGCTACATGAAAATTGACCGGACGGGCTCCAAGGACACATCCTCCCGGCAGAGAAACGCGAGCCTCACCTAGACGAGCCAATATAGGACCCAAAGCCAAAAAAGAGGCGCGCATCTGTCTCATCAATTCGTAAGGTGCGGTATTTTGATCTATATTCTCAGCGTTGACCGTCAATACACAATGCTGAGCGTTATAGGTAACCTTGGCGCCAAGGTGTTCCATTACTTTTATTGCAGTATAAATATCCCTCAACGGGGGGACATTCTTGATCACGGTTTCGCCCCGATCTATCAAAAGCGAACCGAAGATAATTGGCAAAGCGGCGTTTTTGGAGCCATCGGTTCTTACACTACCCTTGAGGCGATGATCACCATTGATTACAAATTTGTCCATTTTATTCTCAGAAACTATGTTAATTTTCTGGTACTATGTACCTTGAGCTTATACACTTGACTGTACGATACACTGGTTTTCATTTATCAAAACATTTTTTTCATTTCAATAATAGTATTCTTTCTGGTGATATAAAGCTTTAAGTGACAAAAAAGACCGCAATGGCACAACTTCAGAATATAGCTCCGATATCGCTCAACTTGGTCGGTTCCTGTTGCCCTGTGGTGGGTTCAAAACTATCCCGCACGCGGTAGAACAGGTCCATGGCTTCATCATGACAGTAATCCAGGTTGGTCCAGGGGAGCCTTTTGAATTGCCCTTGTGAATGGATTAACTCTATTTGAGCAAAAACTCCGCTCCCGAGGTAGAGACGGTAGTTATATTCCCGATGTGATGCCATCACTAGTTTATCGGGAGTGAGAATACCCGGGTCGATATTGACTGTACGGAAATAATAATCGCGTACACAATCGGAGAACATCGTCTCGATTTTGTAGCATGTTGCCTTAATCATAGGTAGAGTATCACAGGCAACCGGCTGCTCAAATGAAAAGAAACGGCGCTGGAGATTATCGCCCATCTCTTCGCGGTAGCGCTCCTGAGAACTACAGGGAATCTCTATCGTTTCACACTCTACCTTGGAGAATTTGTGTTCAATAACACGAAGGGAATCAGCCAGAGCGTCAATAGAGGAATAGATAATCGAGACAACCAATCGTCCCGGTGGAGGTTTTTGTATTCGTACCATGAAGATAGATTGTTATAAAAAGATAAGATGATCAACAAAAACAGTAAAAAGAACGAAATCAAAGTATAGCATACACGGGGTCAACCATATTCGTTACCGACAAAGGCAACAAATAGATACCCCCGGCTAAAGCCGTGGTGTTCTGTCTGCGACCGCATAAAATAGCCACCCGTGCTCCCCTCGAGCACGGGTGGCAAACCGCCAAAGAGGAATAAGATTGTTCGCCTAAAGGCGAAACTTAGAAAGTAAAATACTCCATATAAAGCAAGCAACTGTTGTGCCGCTTCTGCAAATCAGTCATATTGCGAAGAGTAACTTATTATACAGCAACGCAATAGCAATGCAGGTGTAGTTTGAGAACCGGGAAGCGATAAAGTTAATTCGTATAATTGTACGGATTGATTGTGAATAAAATTAAGATAAGCGCATGAATATCACACTTTTTCTGTTAACGGGCAACAACAGTACTACTTCGTTTATTACCACGAATTAACCATAATAAATCGCCTGAAGTAGCGGCTCAATAAAATTCTGTGATCCCAAAATAACCGCGATAATAACAATGTTGATTACGCTACATTAAATTTGATAAAAGTCCTCCTTTTATAGCGCACTCAATAGTATAATTTAAGTTTCGTTGTGGTGATCAGGAGTGAACTCCGGCTCTGCAAGTTGTTCGGCAATGTGAGCAATTCGCTTGTCGGGAATAGCTGTCCAGCTCTCGACGTGGAAAGTGCCGTCAGCACCGCATATCATTGAGACCTTGGCAGCAAATTCCTCATTTGGCGCCTCATAGATATCCATGAAATCATAAGACCCTAAAAGGGCGTAGTGGGCAAGGAATTTCACCTCGGGGCATTGTTCCTTGGCTCGCTCTACCCACTGTCGACCGGTATCAGCACCCTTCTTGACTTTTTTTGCCACTTCAATAAGGCTTGGTCCATGCGGAGCCAGCTTTGACATCAGCACAAATGTTCTCATAGTATCCTCCTGGCAGTTATATATATCTTGCAGCAGAGCCATTCGACCGACTATGGTCGGACTTTACCGATTTCGTCAGGTTGGTTTGTATCACCGATGAATGCTCTATGATGTTTTTTGGTTGTAGTGCATTGATGTGCTTACTGTTTTAATATACTACAATAACCGAAAATTGCACGTCTTTTTTCCTAACAACCTTGACACTGAGTAGCGCTTGGCTTAGAGGTCAAGTTTATATGGAGATTGTAAATGCACAGCCGATGACTTAATGACATCTCATATACAAGGGTAACCAATATTAAGATAACCGAATAAAAGTGACACTGCTCAATTTGCGAAAAAACTTTAACTTATCCTTAACAATAGCTGACGCTGACCCTTGACTACCCTGACAAGCCGAAGTATATTCAGACCAATTAGAACAAGAATACGGGATAGACAAACAACTATGTCGGCAACAAAAAAGAACAACTCAGTTATTGCCATCTGTATTCAGGAGCCATATGAAGACGGATCATCTATGGATCTTGGGGTTATTAAAGAAGATGAACTCCGCAAGCTTCACCAGGCCTTTATAACAGATACCATAAATCATGCGCTTGAGATTCCATCATGTGATATTCTCCTGTACTATATTGATCAACCAAACCGACATCATCTGGTGGAAATCGTAACGAAATATCTTTCCGGGAAACTTTCGGGGAAGTCGGCCACGAATTTCAAAAAAAGATTTAAGTCTATCAAACTTAGCAAAGATCCCTGGGGAAAGCGTATTGAAAAAGTCTTCAAGGATTGCTTCAAATCAGGGTACAAACATGTGTTGGTGATTGGTAGTCGCACTCCTACAGTCCATTCCTCGAAACTTGATACAGCCCTAAAGATGCTTAAGGAAAGCGACGCTGTCTTTGGTCCTACCCCCGAGGGTCGGTATTACCTTATTGGTATGTCGAAGGAATCCAGGATCAACCTTGCTGAATTTGACTGGAAGTCACCTTCGATTTATTCCACAGTCGCTGACGCTTTCACCGAAAAAGAACTCGCTTGGTCTGAGCTTGAGATATGGTACTGCGTAGAAAGCCCCGATGAACTGGAATTAATGGTCCGTGATATTAACCAATGGCGTTTCGAGGGTGATGAGTCAACCGCTCGTGAAACGGAGATAGCCCTGGAACGAATTTTAGCTAAACTCGATTGATACTGTATATGGAAAGAGAACTGCAACGCCTGCATTGGCTAAAAATTAAAGAGCTTGTTCCAGATCAGATTGATACTGTCATTTTACCGGTGGGGACAGTAGAAGCTCATGGGTCATCTTGTGTTGGTACAGACAACTACATCCCGGAGAACATAGCAATCAGTATTGCAGATTATGTCAATGCGATGGTTGCACCTACAATCAACTACGGTATCACCAAATCGCTGTATCGTTATAATGGTGGGATGACAATCAGGCCTGAGATTTTGTCAGCTTACGTCCAGGATGTGCTATTATCTCTGGCTAAAAACGGATTTAGAAATATAATCATTATGAATGGTCATGGGGGCAATAACTCCACTCTGAAAGATTTAGCTTTTGAGTTTCACAGTAAGCACAGGGCAAACATTGCCGTTATTCACTGGTGGGAGTTGTGCAGCAAAATGACAGTGGAGTTCTTTGGCCACGCAGGAGGACATGCCGGCACCGATGAAACCGCTATGATGATGGCCGTTGATCCTGACCTTGTAGACGAACAATCTTACGATCCAGAGATGGCATACAATTTCGTTCCGGGAGCTGACATCTACCCGGTGCCGGGAACTATTCTCCTCTATAAAGAAGGGGAGGGATACCCCGAATTCGACCTGGATAAGTCCCAACAATATCGGGAGCAAGTAGCTAAACAGGTAGGCGAGTTTGTTAAATCGATTATCTCTCGCTGGAACAAATTCGAACTGTAAGAGTGATAGGGGAGACGCCCTGTTCCCACTATCCTTTTCCCTATCACAACTAACCACAATGTGAATAATACGTATTATGATGATTGAGAATAACCGATAAGGCAAGAAGTGGCTTTTTAGTATTGTATAATATTTTCCCTCGCATTCCCTTGCAGGATGTTGCCAACCAATAGCCTTTTGATTATCTTAACAATCTGATTGTAAAACCGGATGAAGCGTTCAGACGCTAAATCCCCAAACATATAGGAGAAACCATATGTCTGCACAAGCTTCGTACGATGAGCTGGTCAAGCGATGCAAAGAAATAACGCTTCTTAGTTCGACTTCCTCGATTCTGTACTGGGATCAGCACACTTTCATGCCCGCAGGAGCGGCTGCGTTTCGCGCCGATCAAATGTCGTTATTGTCGAAATTAGTTCACACTCAGTTCACAGATCCGAAAGTGGGTGAGTTGATCTCCGATTGTGAGCAGTCTGATCTCGTTAATGATGCCGTCTCGCCTGAGGCAGCCAATATCCGTGAGCTGCGCTGGCAATACGACAAACAAACCAAATTGCCCGCTGACTTGGTCGAGGAAATCACCAAGATAACCACCTTGGCCAACCAGCATTGGGTTGATGCCCGGGCTAAGTCGGATTTCAAGATTTTCCTTCCCTGGCTGGAAAAAGTAATCGCACTGGAGAAGAAAAAGGCGGATGCCTATGGCTACGAGGGTGAACCGTATAATGCTCTTTTGGATGACTATGAACCTGGCGCAACTGTAGACGATGTCGTCGAGGTGTTCAAGAACCTTCGCAACGAGTTGGTTGAGCTATTACAAAAAATTAAAAACGCACCTAAAAAACCGGATGTTTCAATTGTTGAGCGCGAGTATGATGTGAAGCTGCAGAAAATTTTTGGCGAGTCAGTGGCTGCTGCGATGGGGTTTGATTTTAACACCGGACGGCTTGACACTACTACTCATCCGTTCTGCACAGGTATTGGCATTGGCGACACGCGTATTCTCACTCGTTATAACCCGAACCGCCTCAATGATGCCCTTTTTGGTACTATGCATGAAGCTGGACACGGACTGTATGAATCCGGTATTGACAAGGCGACACACTTCGGTACTCCAATGGGCGAATCGGTCTCGCTTGGCATTCATGAGTCGCAGTCTCGCATGTGGGAAAACCAGGTAGGTCGTTCCAAACCGTTTTGGAAATACTTCTTACCACAGGCACAACGGCTGTTCAGAAAATCCCTGGCTGGCGTTTCTCTGGATGATTTCTATGGCGCGATCAATAATGTCACGCCTTCGTATATCCGCGTCGAAGCGGACGAAGCTACCTACAATCTGCATATTCTTCTCCGCTTTGAGCTGGAGCGGGCACTTCTGA
Organism: Candidatus Zixiibacteriota bacterium; assembly: GCA_003641415.1. GTDB lineage: Bacteria > Zixibacteria > MSB-5A5 > GN15 > FEB-12 > B120-G9. Next base: position 25,456 of record QNAG01000001.1, read on the forward strand.
CCGGCGATCTCAAACCGGCCGATGTTCCCGGCGAATGGAACAGCCGTTTCAAGAAATACTTCGGCATCGAAGTCGATAAGGACGCCAACGGTTGCCTTCAGGATGTTCACTGGTCAGCAGGATTGGTGGGGTATTTCCCGACCTACACGCTTGGTAATCTATACAGCGCCTGTTTCTTTGATAAAGCTCGTCAGGATATGCCTGATTTGGATCAACAGTTCGAACGGGGCGAGTTACTTAATCTGCGCGAGTGGTTGCGTAACAACATCCACGTTCATGGACAGCGTTACCGTGCGGGCGATTTATGTAAGAAGGTCACCGGCAAACCGCTGGACTACAAACCTCTTATAGATTATATGACCGCCAAATACAGCGAGATTTACGGATTTTAATATTTTTTTGAAAAATGTACTGATTAAAGCCGGCAGCCGTTTGGTTGCCGGTTTCTTGTTACAAAAACCTCAGGGCAAGTTAATCTGCAAGTCTTTTATCAGCTTTCGCAGATTAGATGAATCGACGCCAAGTTCGCGAGCTGAAGCTCTGACATTCTGGTGGTTACGATCCAGAATCTGAATTAAGGTTAGCTTTTTAAATTCCCGAACCCGCTCAGATAAACTCCCTTCCTGTTTGCGTCTATCGGGACCAACACCCAGATAATCCTTAACTTCCTGGATAGTAATATAGTAGGAGGGCGAAAGGTAGATTAACGATTGAGCGGTGTCTAATAACTGGCGGACATTGCCGGGCCAGTCAAACTCTATCAGGAAATCACGTGCTGCCGGTTCAAAGACCTTCAGACCGGTACTTCCTAACTCGCAACAACGTTCCACAAAGTAATCAAGCAATTCAGGGATGTCTTCGCGGCGATTCTTTAACGGTGGTAACTCAATCACCACACCTTTTAGCCGGAAGTACAGGTCTTCCCTGAAGAGGTTCTGTTGAACTGCTTTCTCAAGGTTGTGATGAGTGGCGCAAATCAAGCGAACATCAACCCTCAAGACTTCTGGAGACCCGATGCGTTGCATTTCACCAGTTTCGATGACTCGCAGAATTTTTGCCTGAGTAGTTATGTCCAGATCACCTATCTCATCTAAAAATACTGTCCCGCCATTAGCGTACTCGAACATCCCCTGACGGTCGGCAACGGCCCCAGTGAATGATCCCCGCAGGTGTCCAAAAAGCTCCGATTCAACCAAGTCCGCCGCTTTATGGTTGCAGTTGAAAATAGCCAGTGGTTTATCGAAGCGATGGCTGCGTTTGTGGATGGCTCTGGCTACCAGTTCCTTGCCGGTTCCTGTCGGACCGAGTATCATCACCTTGGAATTAGTCGGTCCAATCTTTTCAATTATCTGATAAACTTCCTGCATTAGGGAAGATGAACCTACCATTCCGTAATGTGTTCGCGCTAATTGGATAAGATCTGTCTGGTTTTTTTTGAGCTGATGAAAGATCACTGCATTTTTAACTGCTCGTTGGAGTCGTACAGGACGCTCATTCTTGCCAACGTAATCGAAAGGCTGGTAGTCTTGTTCAATCTTATTTTCGCTGTAGTCCCCCGGATACCCCGTATGGAAAATAATTGGAACTTGTGAATCTATTTTCTTAAGCTGACTGGCTGTTGCCAATCCGTCCATTTCCGCCATGCGAATATCAAGAATGATAGCATCGAAGTTGCGATTTTTCATAAGATCGGCAATGGCTTCTTGTCCGGATGAAACTAGGTGTACTTCGTAATCATCTGCAAATGATTCGTGCATCGCCTCAAGGACCATCGGGTCGTCATCAACGATCATAATGTTGCCGAGCTTACTCACTGATATCCAATAAGTTAAGAAGAACTTTTACTTGCCGCTTCTATAAAGATAATAAATTCAGTGCCCTTGTCAAGGCTGGATTGAACCGTCACCTTTCCCCCATACAGTTCAACTATCTTTTTTACGATGGCAAGTCCTAAACCAGTCCCGGTATGAGGCTTTGTACTAAAGAAGGGATCAAACACTTTCGAGAGAATTTCCGCCGGGATGCCGGAACCTGTATCAGCAACCTTGATACGTATTTTTTCATCCTGCAACTCCCCTGAAATTGTAATCTGACGGTGGTCAACGTCTGTCATGGCATCCAGAGCATTGATAATAAGATTGCTGAAGACGCTGTGGATGTGTGTTTCATTGCAGAAACATAATATGTCATCAGGGATTTCTACTGAACATGTTACTCCCAGCTCTTCGATGCGATGGTTTTGTTCATCAAGAATGCTATCAATTACATTTTTAATGTTTACAGTTTCTTTTTCCTTCTTTGATTCAAGTCGTGCGTACTCGGTAACGAGTTCTGTCATATTGATAGCGCGTTCAACAGCTTGAGAAGACATTTGTATTAACTTCTGTTGCTTTGTACGGTGATTTTCAGGAGCTCTTGTTAGCTCTTGATGCAATTTATCCAATGCTACTACCGCTGGATATAGCGAATTGCAGATTTCATGGGAGACTCCTCCTGCGATTTCTCTAATCTGGTTATAACGTATCTGATTGGTGTGTCGGGCCTCATCCTCGGCCAGTTTTTTATCGGTGATATCAAGCACAGTGCCAAAAGCGCCAATGTAATCACCCTTATCATCGTATCGTGGAGCCACTGATACGAAAATTATCTTTTCAACCCCTTTGGCAGTTTTAATCATGAGTTCATACGATGATGATATACCCTCTCGACGTTGTTTTGTCTGGCTTAACAGAATCTCCCTTTGGTCGTCTGATAGGTAATATAAAAGGCTTTTACCAACGACATCCTCGACAGAATCTTCGTCAAGGATATCAGCAAAGGCCGGATTGCAGAATTGAATAATTTCGTTTTCATCAACCCGGGCCAAGCCTTCCACAACCGAGTCAAAGAGTTCCCGATAGCGTTCCTCAGATGCTTCAAGTTGGTCGCGTGACTCTTTACGCTCGGTAATATCACTGATGAATCCCACGACAGCAGTGACTTCCCCTGCATCGCTTAATATAGGAGAAAGCGATATGTCATGCCAGAAGTTGCCGCCAGTTGGAATACGTACTTTGTATTCCTCACGAACCGGTTTCTTGGTCTTAAAGATATAATGAAGAACCTTTGTCCTTTCCTTAGCTTCTTCAAGTGTACAGAAATCACGCCAGTCTTTTCCTACAAGATCGATTGCGCGGAATCCATAACGCTCTTCAAGTTCTTTTGGCATCCACACTGATAAATATGTGTTTTGTTTATCCACGACCACAATCATCGCTTCATGAAGAGATGAGAAAATCCCGGTAAGCCTGTTTTCGTTCTCTCGCAGAGCATCCTCGGCTTCTTTGCGGTCTGAGATGTCAATAATTACTCCCCTCAAACCTGCAGTGACACCATCACGGACGATAACTCCGGAGTAGATAAGCGCATAGAAAGTACTGCCATCCTTTCTTAGAGCTGTGTATTCGTGGTTTTCAAGGGCCCCTCCACTCAAACGCTTCTGTATACTGGCAATGATTCTGTCCTTGTCCTCGGGTACAATCAAAGACCTTATGTTGATACCTGACTCGACATCCTCTTGATTATACCCAAACGAATCAAGCGCACTCAGGTTGGCAAATGTCACATTGCCTTCCAAGCTAATCTCGAAAACTGACTGTGGCAGCAGGTTGACCAGGTCGCGGAAGCGTTCCTCACTTACCCTCAGAGCCTTGTCTACCTTCCTGCGGTCGGAAATATCACGTATAACAACTGTGAAACCGGTCAACTCATTGTTACCATCAAGGCGGGGGGATATTTTTGCAGCAAACCACCTTTCCTTTCCGTCCATTTTTAAGGAATAATCGATCTCTTGTACTTCGTTCGTGTTGGATACCACATCAAATGTACTTTCGAAGTTATCCGCTACCTCTGCTGGCAGCATCGCATTGTAAGATTTTCCCATGAACACTTCCGGGGGAGCATACAAACTTCTGGCATTCCGAGGTTGATAGTATTCTACAAAAACTCCCTCCCTATCAACCACGAATACCAGATCGTCCATTGAAGACAAGGTTGATTCAAATCGGGATACGCTCTGCTGCAGTTCTTTCTCCAGTGCCTTACGCTCCGTGATATCCCGTCCAATGGCAAGTATTGCTATCGGTTTGTCCTGTTCATCAAATATCAAAGAACAAGCCATAGACATTAGAAATGTAGAGCCATCCTTTCTGAGATGCCATGCCTCACCCTCCCATTCCCCCGTGCGTCTTGCCTCTTGGCCAAATGATACAACTTCTTCTTCGAATTGCTCTTTAGTATGAAAAATAGAGAGATTTTTGCCTATCAGCTCGTCCTGGCTGTAACCGTGAGCACGAGCCCAAGACTCATTGACATTCTGAATGTACCCGTCCATATCAACCACTGCAATCTCGTCCATAGCATAATCGAAAGCTCGACCGAGTTTAACTAACCGGTCTTCAGCTTCCTTTTGTTTTGCAATCTCATACTGAAGCTCCTTGTTCAGAGCTGACAACTCCGCCGTGCGTTCCTCGACTCGATGCTTTAGTTTACCCCGTTCCTCATGCAAAGCATCCCGCTGATGAGAGATTAGCTGATTCTTGTGTCGTATCCTCAACCATGCCACAATGAGAATTAGAATAACCAACGTTGACGGCAACAACGTGACCAATATCAGCAACTTGGGCCGACGAATAAATACTGTGCTCCAATGTCTCTCTGACAGACCCAGTATGTAGTGAATGCGTCCACGATCTGCCGCCAACACCAGGCTGACTGGTCCATTCTCCGTTACTCTTTCACCAAGGCATGATCTATTGACTTGTGGTTTCGCATCAAGAGTAAGTTGAGCCAATAAACTTAGATCATGGTCAAGCAGAAGGAGACGGCTATCGTTGGTCGTCAATAGAATCTGGCGATGGCCGTTACCGAGGATATCGGCAATCGCCAAGAGTTCAGCCTGAGATGTCAATCGGATTTTTTTAATGATATTCAGATGCTGGTTATAAACGACCAGACATTTATCAGAAAACAGGGCAATGATCTCATCCCGCCCATCATCATTAATGTCAGTTTGGATCAGGCTGTATATAATTGCATCGGTATTGGTTGGGATACTGTCAATCACTTGCCCCGACATTGATATAACCAGAAATTGAGGTCCCCGGGGAATTGAGACGCTGTCTCCGTTGGATGGAATGCCAGGGACACAAGGTACTACAACATCACGAAGGCCGTCTCCATCAAAGTCCACAACAACCGGAAGGGAACGGGAAAAGACACCACCTACCTCATACTTCCACATGAGCTTGCCATTATGGTCTACCGCTACAACATAGGCATGTTGATCGTCCATACCGGGGCTTTTAGCCGCATTACCTTTGGAGGAAATACCGAAGACTGCTAAAGGTTCCGCTCCCTCACCGAGTGGTTCAATATAGAAGTTGCAGTTTGAGATTATCCCCGCGTGCGGAAACGCCCAAAGAGTTTCCTGTCCAAATACATCGATACACATGAGTTGGCGGGGATAAAGATCATAGCCCGTATCCACTCTCACCAACAGTTCAATTACACCATTACGATCAATGTCGCAGTGACCCAACACGAGTCCACCACCATCCCAGCGACCGTTTCTGTCACGATCTTCACCGACAACCAGCAACTGCCGGGTCAGGCGTCCCCGATGCGGATCAAAAACCTCAAGCCAGAGAGAATCAAGGTGCGAGTATACGACTGCCACTTCGCAGACACCATCACCATTGAGGTCAAGATGGTAATCTGAGGAGATTCCGTTCGTCTTCACATTGAAATGACTGATTGCCTGTCGCTCATCGAAATCAGAATAAAATACGATTGCCGTAATGGTATCCTCAGACACCCAATTATTCTGGATGTGGTAGCCTGCCAGATTGGAACTGCCGCAGTCGGTAACATGGACAATTCGGCCAGTGATTGGAGAACCATCCGCCGACATATCCGTCACCCTCGACTGAATGACGAATCTCCACGGAAGTGAAAGAGGGTCTGTGTTGGATTTGATGAGAGAACAGCCATTTTCATCTGTACCCGGTGTACACGACAGACCAGCGATAAGCAGGGACAAAACAAACACCATCGCAGAAATAATCCGGGGAATATCATTCCGGGATATATCGCTTAAGACTCTCAACCGCATATTTCTAAGATACACTCGCTATCACAGTTTTCAAAGAAGATAGATATCGCTATATTTATTCTGGATTGTCTTATTATTGGCAAGATGAGGATCTGCTCAATTAAAGCATGCACTTCAAGAGTATCGAGAAATTGGAGGAAACCCTGTCTGTTGGGCTTGAGCACACGGGAGGGATACAGACAGGGCTTCTTGGGGGTCTTAATATTTTTTGTAAAATAGGCTTTTTTTGATATTTGTCAAGCTTGATTGAAGAGGCAATGCGCCTCACAAAAAACTAATTGTTTCTGATTTACTTGGTAATTAAAAATTTTGCTATCTGCGAAAAACCATCAATCTTCCTGCCCCAGCCGCGTTTAGCCATCTCAAGAAGACGTCCACTGGAGTGATACCGTTTGATGTGCGTACCTAACAATCTGGCATCTATTGTTGTTCTTAGTTCTTCTCCCACACCCGATTTGACTACGAGTTCCATATTGGCGGGTGCGAATGGCCCTATATGTGGGAAGACAGCAAACATTGGCAATCCCAAACCCATTGCCCAGTTGGTTCGTTCATGAGCCGGCGCTACCAGAAAGTCGAAGCGTTCGAATAAATGTGCGGTCAAAATGTTCTCCTCGCGTCGGGAACGATGGAGAACGAGAAGTACCGGCGGCGTATTGTGCGGTATGGCATCAGTCCTGTCAATGATGGCCAACTCAAATCCTGCAGCGCTGAATGCAGCTTTTACCGCTTTGGCTAACCTTCCTCCATGCCGCGCTATAACAACCACCTTATTTTCTTCCTTCACTAAACTTATAGCAGCCGCTACTAACATGTGAGTATGCACTTGCGGCTCTGCACCGGAACTAAAGAAAGCGCCGGTTAAAGGTTTGTTACAACGGTATCGCTTAATTCGCATATCAAAGGTATCTTTGGCTTGGCGCACAAGAGCTGGCTCGATGCACAATCCTGTTATCATCATCTTTTCTGAATTGTATCCTGCGGCAATGAATTTGTCGGCGACATCGGCAGTTGGCACGAAAACTTTGTTGGCTCCAAGAACTAAGGACTCAGAAGGTGCTACTAACTCGCCATGTTGATACATAAGATTCTGCCGATCGGCAAGGATTCCAACCAAAGATGGGTGCGCAACCAGTAACGGTGTTTCATTATTGTTAAAGTGGCGAATAATATCGCGGCCCATGATAGTCATGAAGCGGTTTCTGCGATTGTAGTTGCGGTTCGAGCGGAGATGTGAATAAAGATTACCTAAAAGACCGGATGAACCGTGACTATATATCCATCGCGCTGCTTTCCAGGCTAATAGAGCCGAACCCCGTGAGAGATCAAAGACGTCAGTTTTGTTTCTTACGACAGCGATTGTTCCCTGACGGATCATGGCTTCCATGATACCGTCCAGATAGAATGGATGTCCACGACCGATATTCGTGTACAGCACGTTCAGACACAATGCTTCCGACATATTACCGTTTGCTTCGTTCATTGTACAAACATGTCCATGTTACTGGACCATTTGTGTTAGGTTTATCCAATGATATGCTCCAAACGAACCGTTCTTCTGGAGCGTGAATTCATTTCAAAGATATGGTGACCTTCGCATCAAGTCAACAATGGCTGGCGACGGAGTTCTCATCCAAAGATTCCGGTGTCTTTTAATGGCTCTTCTTGATGATTTCACTTGCAATCCTAATTCCCTTGAGTTATTTGAAACACTGAGAACTATCGCCTTGATGACCGTGTGATCAACAGAGAAGGGAAACAAAGTAGAACCGTGAACACCTCCAGACACAGGATGAAATAGCCATGACCAGCCAATTGCGTTTTGATGTTGCCGATCAGCGTATCGCATATACAGGGATGCAAAAGGAATTCCCAGCCAGTAAGAACCGTATCATTGAGTTCAATCTCCGACACAGTCCCATATTTGATCTGTATGATATCTCCCTTTTGGAAACTAATGTCATTGTA
>QNAG01000002.1 GCA_003641415.1 Candidatus Zixiibacteriota bacterium
ATTACATCAAATACTTCTATGAGGGGGAGTAAATTCCATCTGCGATGATCACCATTTGACTTCGTTTTTTCCGGAATAACAAGAGGGTAATGTAACTTAAAAACCCCCGAACTGCATAAGCAGTCGGGGGTATAGTCATCAATTTGTCAACGATTAGCCCGAGTAGGTCCAGGTGCCGGATTCGGTATCAGTGAACCACTCCCCGCTAGTACCTGCTGCGTTCCATGTGATTTTCCAATAGTCACCATTATCGGGCACGACAGTGTACTCAACATAGCCAGAGCCGTTAGCGTATACCTTAATTACGATTGTAGCAGTATCCGAGCCGTCCACCATAGTGAGAGTCATAGTGAACACCCCCTCAACTTCTGTCCAATCCCACCGCAAAACAGCGCCGGTTTGGTCGGGGTCGTAAAGCTCCATCCATCCACTCGAACCGTTCAGCAGTTCGTGACACTCAATAAATGTGAAGTGGTCGAACGTAGTCTCGCTGGATTCGTCGTACCCGTCAAGTTGGCAAATCCAAATGTACTCAGTGGAGGTTTCTTGCCAGGTCATTATGATACTAAGTTGACCATTGGACCAACTGTAAGTCACTGAATCAGATAGAGCCAAAGATGGGCCATCATGTTTGGCTACGGATGTTGGGGGAGGTGTCAGGAACGATGAATACGCCTGTGCCATAGCTACATACATAGCTGCTTGGGTGCCGTAAATGTTGCCGGAACCGGCCAGATTCTCGGTGGGCACATTGATGTTCTCCATAACCGATGGTATTTCTGGTGTGGTATTATTGTTCCCGCCCGTGGAGTTGTCGTCGTCGGAGCACCCGAATGCGAGAAGTGCGGTCAGCAGGGCGACCATGAGTAAAGTCCAACTCTTACGATACATCTCTGATTCCTTTCTATTGAATAATGTCGGTTGTTACTGATACTACTACAAATAATCCGAATGTCGCTGTCGTGTCAACCTTTTTGTCCCAACATTTCCTTTTATGGGTTTTCTAAAAGCTGCAATTCAGGTCTCGAGGGGATGATATCGGGCCTCTTTCTCGTTTGTTGGCTGTGATCTTTTTGGAACCCCTATCTACTGTCTACCTCTACGGTAATCAAGATAAGAGTTCCCTTTGTCTGTCAGGTCATAATAGGTATGATTGCGGTGCTTGATCCACTTGTTATCGACAATGCCTTTGCGGTATTGAATAATCCGTGGTTCCACCCGCTCCAGTAAGCCCATCTCGCGGAGCTTTTTATGGCTGTCGAATGTCGCCTGTTTGGTGATGCCCGCTTTGCGGGACACGACGAGGGAATAATCAACACCATACTCCAGATGATGCTTCAACACTGCCCAGTCATTATCATCCAGTTCATGGTAGTTCTTATCGGGTGTGAACGATGTTCGTTCCTCAAGAATATCATCCCATTTAAGAGTGACAAGTCGTTCCTTTTCGGCCTTGCCCAGATTGGGGCAGTCGCGCCGGTGGACTTTGAGAACATTGTCATAGCTGTAGTAGCCTACGATATCATCACCTATAGCAGGTGTGCAGCACTTCGCCAAGGTGTAATCTTTCTTAAGTCGGATTGGTTTAGCCATACGGTAATATACGTAATTGATACGCAAACTGATAGGCAGTGTAAATTAAAATTGACTTCCATGTGGCTATATCAGAGAAGGCCATTCACTGGCAGGTCTTTCTGGATAATCTTTATCGTCGTGGTCTAGAGAGTAAACAGCTGAAATTGATTGTAACCGATAGCGCCGGAGGTTTGCTTGATGCTGCCCGGACAGTCTATGGAACAGTTCCGCTGCAGGTATGCTGGGTGCATCACCAGCGCAATCTGGTTAAATATTTAAAGAAACGGAGTCATCGCAAAGCTGTCTGTGTTGATGCTATAGCTATGTTCATGGCTGACAATCATCGGCAGGCACTTAAACTTATACAGACCTTCCAGTATCGCTGGCATCCTAAAGAACCTCGAGCAGCGAGAATATTCCCTAAAGATATTGATCTCTCATTGACATTTTATAGTCAGCCTAAAGATAAATGGAAGCAGTTGGCTTCAAATAATCTGATCGAGAGACAGATGAGGGAATTCAGAAGAAGAATTAAATTGATTGATTTGTTCAGAGATGAAAAAAAAGTTGTGAAAGGATTATATTTACTCAACTTAAACAATTAAACCAGATCGTGGATTTATACCAGAATTCTTAATTCTACACAATTCTTTTTGCACTACCCTAATCTCAGGGGTAATGGTTTCTATAAATATTTGTTTAGTTCTCATAAATTTATAATAAGACAGATTGCAATGAATTGTGTTGATTTATAGTTTTAAGAAAATAGTACTTAAGAAAGCAATATGATTTGTTATGATTATTTTATTTTGAAACCCTGCTTGCGGAGAAAATTCTCCCCTTCTTTAATGGTGCGAAAAGTTTTTGATATCTTGCTTGTTCCACCAAGATTGAACATCTTATTCAGTTGAGAGTATGTGACTGGATTGTTAATAATGTTCACCGACCATTTCATATTATGTCCCCGACACCAGTGAAGATGTTTCCCGATGATTTCGACACCTTCAGGGTGGGCTGTCTTCCAGTTGGTCAAATCAGCCAACTTAACCCATGGTTTAGCTGTGATTGGTGAGACTTGCTCTTCGAAATCCTTCAAGTAAGCCATTGCGGTATCAGGTAGGAAAACGCCAAATATTTTCTCGTAGACGACGCCATTTTCCTTATCAACGTCGATATCATATTCCAAATGCCATCCATCCATAGCTTACGCCTGCACTACTGTTTCACTGTTTTGAGTTCATTCAAAGATTATAGTTATGTAAAATATAAGTATAGACAGTATTTCCAGTCAAGGGATAAAATGAGTCTATGAGAGGTTAGTTGCTGCTTGAACAGAAGAGTTTTATTATAGTCCCTTTTTTGAATTTCTTACAGTAGAGGTAAATTACGGGCAATTGGCAGGTGCAGGACCACCCGTGAAGAGAAAAGCTACGAGATAAGTCAAGTCGGCGACATTGACTTCCTCAAATTCATCACCGTCTACATTCCCTTCTTCAGGGCATGGTGGTGATGGACCGCCTGTAAAGAGATAGGCTACGAGATAAGTCAAATCAGCGACATCGACCTCTTCAAATTCATCACCATCAACATTTCCTCGGATGGGGGCTGTGCAACAACCGGAATCACAGGCATCGCCTATGCCATTACTATCAGAATCTGTCTGATCGGGGTTATACGCAAATGGGCAATTATCATCAGCGCAAGTATTGGCTGGGAAACCGGGGTTACCATATCCGTCCCCATCGATATCCGTACATGTATCACAGGAGTCGCCGATCCCATCCAAATCATAATCTTCCTGGTCGGGGTTGTGAATTGACGAACAATTATCACAAACATCACCTATCCCGTCGCTGTCAGTATCTAATTGGTCGGGATTGTGGGTATCCGGACAATTGTCAATTTCACAAGTGTTGTATGGGAACCCAGAATCACCGTATCCGTCTCCATCGGTATCAGTGCATACATCACAACTGTCACCCACTCCATCGTTGTCAGCGTCCTCCTGATCAGGATTAAAGATAGAAGGGCAGTTGTCTTCAGGACAGGTGTTGGCAGGGAAACCAGGGTTACCATAGCCGTCGCCATCGGTGTCAGTGCATACATCACAACTGTCACCTATTCCGTCAGCGTCGGTATCTTCTTGAAGTGAATTGGCTATATCGGGGCAATTATCGCAGACATCACCGATGCCATCAGAGTCGGTATCAGTCTGTTCCGGATTATAGTCATACGGGCAGTTATCATCGGGGCAATCGTTCTCGGGATGGTCAGGGTCGCCATAACCGTCAGCGTCGGAGTCAAAACAAATGAACTCGGCTATAGCCATTTTAAAAAGAAAAATATCAAATTCACCGCAAATTGAATCCTGGATGGGGTTAATTGTAGGGAATTGGAATGAGCCGGTGTATCCTCCAACAAATGCGTTTTCGCCAGTATCAACAACGATACCGTATCCGAATTCGAAGTTATGAGCTCCAACGAAAGTGCTGTATACCAAGGAATCACCCGGCTCAGCCAGACATGTTACGAAAACGTCAGAATAGCCATTATGGGAGTCGTCGTATGGTTCCGCTGTTGGGAAGTCATCCGATTCAGTATTCCCTGTTATATATGCTTTACCGTATTGATCAATACTAATACCAGCCGCAAGATCATCATGTAATCCGCCAAGATATGTGCTGTATAGGAGATTGACTCCCGATGAATCCAGCTTAAAGACAAAAGCGTCAAGGCCACCGTTATAGCTGTTATCGTTAGCGTTTATTATTGGGAAGTTATCTGAAATAGTATAACCGGTTACGAAAGCGTTATTGGCAGAATCAAGAACAATGGAAAGAGCTGATTCACCTTCCGTACCTCCGACATATGTACTGTAGCTTAGAACGTTACCAGCAGAGTCAAGACGAGTAACAAAGCAGTCACCAACATAGCTGCCACCATTGTAGCTTGGATCATATGCTCCAACGGTTGGGAAATCGTTAGAGAGGGTATAGCCTGTTATGTAGGCATCTCCGTTTGTCCCTACCGCAACTCCCAAACCGCCATCGGAATCAGTGCCTCCAAGATAGGTGGAAAATTCAAGAATATCACCGGTAGCGCCTATCCGAGCAACAAAGATGTCTTGGGAACCATCAAGAGTGTTGTCATAACAATTGGCTGTTGGGAAGTCTGAGGAGGAGGTCTTCCCTGTCAGGTAAACACAACCGTCATCGGCGAGATCCAGCCCTGTGGCGACATCATTTTCAGTCCCTCCCAGGTAAGTACTATAGAGGATTGTGTCACCAGTGGGGCAAAGTTTAAAGAGAATAGCATCATCCCCGCCGTTATTTGAAATTTGATAAGCATTTACATTGGGGAAATCAGTCGAGTTTGTTAAACCAACTACATAGGCATTACCGTTCTCGTCGACCCGAATTCCAAAACCACGCTCATCGCCGGTTTCACCACCAACGTAGGTGCTGTACAAGAGTGAATCGCCGGTTATGGAGATGCGGGAGACGAAAATATCATATTCAGCAGGACTGCCACCATTGTAGGTACTGTCATAAGCGTTTTCAAGAGGAAAGTCCTGTGATGCTGTGTATCCTGTTGCAAAAAGACTACCATCTTCATCAACTGCCACACTCCGGCAATAATCGACAGAGGAACCTCCGAGAAGAGTGCTATAGTTAATTACCGGGTCAATAATTAGAGGTAGTTCCTGATCGTAACCATCAGAAAAAGTGAAACCGAAGGTATGGTCGTCTATTGCAATAAATCCAGATTTTACAGGTTGTCTTGTTCCAGCTGATAATTGATAGGCTACTGGCCGGCTTTCAATAATATCGCCGAATGGAGTTGAAATTACCAGGTTGTTGTTGCCATCAATAGAAATATCATCTGCCCCGCTTATCCTGATTCTGATATCATTTGGGTTGGCGCCAACAGAAACTTCGAAATCATATTCCAGATTCCCATTATTCCCACGGTAAACAAGGTCAATACCATCGTATATTTCTTCAAAGACCAATTCTCTGAAAGTTGGAATGTCACGATACCATTGGTCAGCATTAGGACCGAGGAAGTATGTGGTATGGTTTTCTATTGTATTACGACCGTAAACTATTGGGTTAGTGTTAGCTTCAACAAAAGATACCCGGATCAATTGGTATATCAAACTATCTGTTCCATTTTCCCAGTCATAACCGTAACGTGTGAGAATATCCTGTGATGTGGTGTTATGTGCCAATTGGACAAAATGATAGAAGATTTCGTTTTGTGTGAACCAAACAGCAGCATCATTGGTTTCGGTACGAAAAGTGACGAGATTAGAAAACTGCCCCATATTTTGCGTGAATGCCAATTCAGAGTTGACGGATATTGATTCAAAATCCGACATTCCCTGAATCTGCGTAAGATCTGTAATATCCGACTTCTCTAAGGGAGAATCGCCGGCTAGTGAGGAAATGGTTATTAGCGCAAAGATAAGAACAAAAGCACTTAACCACAACTTACGATAATTCAATAGAAACTCCAGATGCCAACCGCTGTAGACTTAATCGCGGAACTCCCAAGTATAACATTATAATTATACTCAAAAAAAGTCTGCTGTCAAGACAGAAAAACTACTTTTTGTAGCCGCATAAAATTACTTATAGCATGTTTTCGGCAATTTGATTGTTTTCTACACTATTTGCTAACAAAACTATCAGACCGGGCTCGTTATGAGTAAAATTGTGAGGTCAGTTAATGTAAAAAAAACTGTAACCATATTAAATAGCTGACAGATTGCCTTTGTGCTCTTACATTTAATGAAACAACATAGTTACGTTTTAGTTTTAATCCTAATTGATATGAGGAAACAGACATGTTTAAACATTTTTCGTTATTCTATTTTGTATTGATTCTTCTTGCCTCTGTAGTGGCACTCTTTTCATGTGCTAAGAATTCCGGCACTAATCTCACTCCTCCAGTGGCTCAAATAGAGCCAAAGGTAGACACAATTCATGGAGATGTGCTCGTGGATAACTACTTCTGGCTGCGACAGCGAGATGATTCTACAGTTCTGGAATATCTTGAGGAAGAAAATAAATACACTGAAGCTGTTATGGCTTCTACCGAGGATTTACAGGTTAAGTTGTACGACGAAATGATAAGCCGAATAAAGGAGACTGATCTTTCCGTACCGGTGAAAGATGACGATTATTTTTACTATCACCGAACTGAAGAAGGAAAGCAGTACAGGGTCTATTGCAGAAAGAAAGGATCTCTTGAAGCTGAAGAAGAGGTGCTTCTGGACCTCAACGAAATGGCTAAGGGAAAGGGTTTCTTTAATCTAGGGATTTACGAGGTAAGTCCCAATCATCAGAAATTAGCCTTTTCGATAGATACGACTGGCAATGAGCAATATGTGCTGTTCTTTAAAGACCTGACTACTGGCGAGATATTACCGGAGGCAATTCCCAACACTAATTCTCTGGCTTGGGCTAACGATAATTATACTGTTTTCTATTCAGTCGAGGACAGTACCTTTCGACCATACAAGTTGTTTCGTCATGTGCTAAAAACAAATCCTAATAAGGACGCTCTCGCATTCCATGAGAAAGATCCTGCATTTTATCTCTGGGTAAGTAAGACAAAAAGCGAAGAGTATATTTTAGTTCACTCGGAGAGCCAGACTACCAGTGAAATCCATTTCTATGATGCTGATAAACCAGTCGGACGATTCAGGCTCGTTCACCCGCGACAGCAGGGTATGGAGTACAACTTGATCCACCACGGGAAATGGTTCTATATCGTGACCAACGATAAAGCGCGCAATTTTAAACTTGTAAAAACACCAGTGATGAAACCAGGTAAGAGATACTGGGTCGATGTGATTTCACATAGCGATACAATGAAAATTGACCGGGCGGAAGCATTTGAAGATTTCCTGGTTGTGCATGGGCGCATCAACGGTCTCAGTCAGATTATGGTTCGTGACCTTAAAACAGGGGAGAGTCACGTTATAGATTTCCCCGAGCCGGTATTTACGGTATACGGAGGAAACAACCCAGATTTCAGCTCTAATGAGCTTCGGTTTACTTATCAGTCGATGGTGACTCCGCGATCTGTATACGATTATAACATGGCTACACGCGAACGAACTCTCCTAAAGAAAGCCGAGGTTCTTGGTGGTTATGATCCAACTAAGTACCAGATGGAGCGTGTTTTTACCACTACCGATGATAGTATTAAAATTCCCATATCGCTGGTATATCGTAAGGGAATGGAGCGTAACGGACGCAACCCTCTTCTGTTGTATGGGTACGGTTCGTATGGTATGAGTATGGACCCCTGGTTCTCATCACGGCGCCTTAGTCTTTTAGACCGAGGTTTTATCTATGCTATTGCACATATTCGTGGTGGTGGTGAGATGGGACGGCAGTGGTATTATGACGGCAAACTTTTGAAGAAGAAGAATACGTTCACTGATTTTATCGCCTGTGCGGACCATTTGGTGGCTGAGAAGTATACCTCTCACAATCTGATGGTTATCTCAGGCGGCAGTGCGGGTGGATTATTGATAGGAGCCGTACTTAACATGCGACCCGATTTGGCTAAGGTTGCTATTGCTGATGTGCCCTTTGTGGACGTTATCAACACGATGCTTGATCCGACCATTCCCTTGACCGTTATCGAGTACGAAGAGTGGGGAAATCCTAACGATGAAGAGTTCTACCGTTATATGAAATCGTATTCTCCTTATGACAATGTGACTGCTCAGGATTACCCGAATATCCTTGTGGAAGCTGGTCTTAACGACGCGCGGGTCCAGTATTGGGAACCGGCAAAGTGGACAGCTAAGCTAAGAGCTACCAAGACAGACAATAATATGCTTTTACTCAAAACCAACATGGGTGCTGGACATGGGGGTTCTTCGGGTCGTTATGATTACCTCAAGGAAGTAGCTTTCGAGTATGCCTTTGTTCTTAAATGCTTTGGTATGGTTGATTAGCCATGATAAAAGCTGTATAATCTTTTGATTTTTAATGTTTGTTAGACACAAAAGCCCCGCTTGATAGCGGGGCTTCAATAGAAAAAGCGTAGTTGAAACTATTCTTTTAACTCGTTATCCGGTTCCAGTTGTTTTTGTGCGATACTGTAGTAGATAAGAAAGGCGATACCTGCAAACAGGAACATCAGTCCAATTGTCCCGCCATCAGTGAATAGATTAGGCCAAATATAGCTGATAAGCAGGGACAGTCCGATACTGACCAGAACCATACCCCATTTAAGCGAAGACAATCGTTGCAGATAAGCTTGTCTGGTGAAGAGACTCTTGACTTTCTCATCAACCATCCCTTTTTCTATCAACTTATTGCGTGTGTTTGTGTCGGTAATAATCTTTATTGTTGCAACTATAGCCGAGAAAATAATTGCGGGAATCAAAATTTCTTCTGACATAACTTCTTCTCCTTCTTATTCAATAGTGTTTTATCTGTTTGATATGACAGATTTCTTCTAAAAAGGTTGCAGCTATATTGCTGGACAATAATTGCAACTTATTATTTCCTAATCCGTCATATTAAATATCAGAGGCGACTGTATGATTGACGATCGAGTACTTATTTCAGAGATTCTCAGTGGCAATCAGGCCGCATTTCAGACTTTTGTGGAAGCTTACCAGAAGCTAGTCAGCCATGTGGTTTTTCGGATGGTGTCGAACGAATCCGACCGCGAGGACCTATGCCAGGAAGTATTCCTGAAAGCATATCGCAATTTAAGTACTTTTCAGTTTAGGTGTAAGGTGTCTACCTGGATAGCACAGATAGCGTACAATACCAGTTTGAATTATCTTGAGAAAATGAAGGTTCCATTGATAAACGATCTACTTGGTGATAGTGATAGAGATTTTCTTGATGATATTCCAGAAGAAAGGATTACACCCCAGCAATATGCTGAAAGCAGGGATCTGAACCAGCGCATTAGAGACGAAGTAAACCTGTTGTCACCTCAATATGGGGTACTGATCGTGCTTTACCATCTCGAACAGATGTCCTACGAAGAGATTGCCGAGGTTACCAATCAACCACTCGGGACGGTCAAGAGTTATATATATAGAGCACGAAGAATGCTGAGGGAGCGTTTATTGAAGAAATATGAACTGGAGGATATATGGCAATAAGACACTTAACCGACGAAGAATTGCAATCATATCTGGACCGAGGGGATACCTGTGAAGTTGAACACCTCGAAACTCACATGCGCTCGTGCAAATTGTGCCAGGATCGGTTTAGTCAGTACCAGAGACTCTACGCAGGACTTGAACAGGATAACGGCTATGAACTCTCTCCGGGATTTTCAGAAACAGTAATGACTCGTCTGGCTATCGCTGCACCAGAAATATCCACAAGCAGACCGAGGGAATTACTTTGGGCTGGGGTTGGATTGATTGCTACTCTATGCCTTGTGGGGTATTTCATTGATCTCGAGTCAATAATCTTAAGTCTGGCACGATCGTTTGCCCCATTATATCACGTCGAACAAACGGTATTAACTCAGATTAAGGATTCGCTGACTGCTACTGAAGGCTATCCCATGCCTCTTTTATTCTCTGGTTTGATTCTCTTGGGTGTTTCTGTAGCTGATAGTCTTTTATTAAGTTTGAGAAGCAAGAACATCTGCTTATAAGAAAAAACAGTATCTTTTTTCTGGTTTGTTTTCAGGTTCATCCCTATATTATTTTTTCAATATATAAATAATTGTATGTCTGTAAATGGAGTGAAAATGGGTGATAAGCAAGTTCAGGTTCGGTTAGAGCAACTGGAAGGATTACAGTTTAAAGTAACATTCGATGAAGAAGGGGTAGAGCTTTTGATGGACGAACCGGAGCCTATTGGAAGCAACAAGGGACCAAACGCAACTAAAGTTCTTTCTGCTGCAATTGGGAACTGTTTAACTGCCAGCTTGCTGTTTTGTCTTAAGAAATCTCACATTGATCCCACAAATGTTGTTACAAATGTATCAACGTCCACTTCTCGCAATGAGAAAGGACGACTGAGAGTTGGGAAAAGTCGAGTGGAAATAACTATGAATGTAGAAAAAGAATTGCAAAAGAGGATGGGGCGATGCATGGATTTATTTGAAGATTTTTGCATTGTATCACAATCAATACGTAATGGAATAGATATTAGCAGCGTTGTGAAATATCCCGACGGCGAAGTAATCTACGACTCAACTGATAGCCACGAATGACTTGTAAACAAGAAGGTCACTGCTATGTGTACAGGCAGATAGAAAAGGCTATCCCAGAAGGCCGTTCCTCGACTCCGCTCGGAATGACATTAGGTGCGATACAAGGCCGCACCCTGCGCAGGACGGATAAGAGTTCTTTTAGGTTAATAACCTCTTCATGTTCCAACAACAACTGCTTCAGATGTTATAATACATCTCGAATTCGTAAGGTGTAGGTCGCACCCGGATTTGACTGACCTCATGTCGTTTCAATTTGATCCAATTCTCCACCAAATCTTCTGTGAAAACTCCATCTAACATTAGATAGTCATGATCTTTCTCAAGTGCATTTAGAGCTTTGTTGAGCGATGTAGGCAATTGATGTATTTGGGACAATTCATCAGGAGAAAGAGCATCGATGTTCTTGTCCAAAGGTAATCCAGGGTCAATTTTATTTTTAATGCCGTCAAGACCAGCCATAAGCATGGCGGAATATGCCAGATAGGGGTTCATAGTTCCATCGGGTGGCCGGAATTCAAAACGCATTGTTTTAGGATCACGCTGGTAACCGGGAATCCTGATACAAGCAGTCCGATTACCCACTGAGTATGTTCCTGCAACAGGAGCTTCAAAGCCCGGTATAAGGCGTTTGAAAGAATTGGTAGAAGGATTGGTGAAAGCCAACACAGAGTCCGCATGTTTTAACAGTCCACCGATGTAGTAAAGTCCTATTTCCGAAAAACGGGCAGGGCCATTTTCATCATAAAACAGAGAGCCATTTTCGTCCGCCAGGTACTGATGTACATGCAGCCCTGATCCTGGCTCGTTGAAGAGTGGTTTGGGCATGAAAGTGGCCGATTTGGTGTTACGGAAACAATGATTCTTTATAATATATTTGACCATCATAGATTTGTCAGCCATTTTCATCATGGATGCGAATTGGATCTCGATTTCGTGTTGCCCGCCGCCACCGACCTCATGGTGGTGGTATTTCAAACCGATTCCGACCTCAGCAAGAAGAGCGGATATCTGTGACCGCAAGTTGAAGGTACGATCCATCGGGGGAGCAACATGATAGCCTTTCTTATACGGAATTTTGTGACCAAGATTTTCAGTATCTTCAGCAGCGTTCCACTCGGCTTCAGCTGAGTCCAGATAGTAAAAGGCGCTGTCCGATCCTTGGAAAAAATTAACTCGGTCAAAAACATAGAACTCAAATTCTGGGCCAAGTATGGCGCTTACCCCTTTGAGGAGACGTTCGAGACTTTGCTCTGCAGCAGCACAAATGCGTCTGGGATCGCGGGAATAAGGAGTGATGCTGTCGCCGGATTCCATAAAGTTTCCAATAAACGAAAGAGTCGGGCGTTCAAAGAAAGGGTCCATAAAGGCTGTCTTTGGGTCAGGAAGTAGAATCATGTCTCCTTTTTCAATTGAGGAGAAGCCGGGTAGGGATGACCCGTCTACACCAACACCAGTTCTGAATAGCTCCTGCTTAAGTGAAGATAGAGGAATTGTTATATGGTGCCAGGCTCCAAGAAGATCACTGAACTTAAGATCGATGAATTCAACGCTGTTCTCTTTAGCCAGTTTGACCAGCTCAGTTAATTTCATATATGTTTCCTTTCTTGACATTCATGCCATAATTAGGTCTGACAATATATATAATTATGCACAGGTAACAAGAAAGATCATAAGGAATCAGCAAAACTTTACGGGTAAGAAACGGCCGGCAGATGAAATGAACACCAACCGGCCGAAAAAGCTTAATTATGGGCAAAATCTACTACATGATAATCACAAGCTTCCCCACTTGCACTTCGCCATCTTCACTTTCGATTGTCCAGTAGTATATGCCAGAAACAACAAGTTGACTATTGCGTGTGATCATATCCCAGATGTCGTGCGAAGCATTTGGATCGGATGGGTCTATATCGTGATCAATCTCTCTGACGAGATCGCCATCAAGAGTGAAAATACTAATAGTACATTTAGCCGGTAAATTTGCAAAGTGTATAGCGCGAACACGATCGTCGGGGCGTGATATTTGATTAGCCCCACGCCCTTCCAGCCCCATCTTCCTATAGCCAGCGTCGATACGATAGGGATTGGGATAAATGAAGACTTTTTCGTTATCTCGAGCGGCATCCCATGTAGTGGGAAGTGCATAGGCACTTTGGGCGCCAACAGTTCGACTAGTCTCAAGAGCCTCCAATCCCTTCCCTGGAGAACCGAAGTCAAAAGCTGTAATATTTACCCAATATAGGACGTTTGGTAAGAGACCATCAATGATGTACTCATACTCATAATATTTCAAATGCCCATCTTCTGTTATATCTTCCGGTTTGGCTAATTCAGGGTTACTTTTAACGGTTGAGGAAGGTTCTGGCTGATCCGGGTACAATTTTCGAATTCCGCCAACTACACCCAATTCTGAAACATTGAGGTCCTGTTTCTCAAAATAAAATAACGAGTCACCGTGGGGATATGGGTTTATTCGAGTATAAACAAGAGGATCTACAATCAAAGGAACAGGATAAAGTTCGCGTAATTTCTCAAGTTTGAAAGGAGCTTCAAAGAGTTCCCAATTACCATCGCCAATATAAACGTATTTATTATAGTTTTGAAGATCGTATGAGGTGACCAGGCTGTAACTTTCTGAGCGCTCATCACGAGCAATATAAATACGATAGCCCTCAAAATCCATCATTTGAGAGAAAACGTCTACCGCAGTTTCTGAACGATAGCCGTTGAATCGAATACGTATCTTTCCGTATGTCGGCTCGACCCAGAAATCAGGGGCTGGTGGAGGAGAAGCACCTTTGAAATCAGGGACATTATCTCCTTTTGTCCATTGAACAATTTTGGTGTAATCCCATGTATAGTCAATATGTGAATACCATGTAGTTTCCGGGGGGATCAATGTTGTGTCTACTAATATTGAATCAATGATTATTGTCGAGTCCAGAATACTTGAGTCAGTGATGCATATTACAGAATCACCGAAGTAGCCATCTCCATCAGTGTCAATCCCAGGGTTGTCGTATATCCATGAGGCCCAACGCGCATTTTCTGCCAAGTCAGAAAAGTCGAGTTTTTCTTCGAATGCCCTTGGATTATAGTTTCCTGGTGGTGAGAGGTTGTCATTTAAGTTGTCCTTATTCGTATGGAAGTCCTTACCAGCTAAGTAAGAAAAGGACAATGGTAATGTCTGGCCGGGTTGAATATAGAAAGGACCAAATGAGAGAAGATATCTGGTGTCGTAACCATCGGAGAAATCTCCTGCAAGACTCTGATTAGGGTAGAGCCAGCTTGTGTCGGTGGGTTGGATATTAGCTGTGTAAATCTGATCGTAGTCAAATTCCCCATTTGATAGGACATAATACTTATTGTCGTCACGCATCGGAGTACCACCACCACCACCACGAAAATCACGGAATGGATGATCCTCGGTTCCACGTAGACGCGGTCCAAAATCAAGACTGGGATCACCATTCGATATCCACCAGTTGAATGATACTTCGAGTTCTTTGGCAGGTGTGCGGACAATACGAGTAGCCGTTACATGTGGAGTTGAAGTGTAAGCAGGGTTTGTTTCATTCAGGCCACCATCATTGTCAGCAATCCAAGCAATAAAGGGGTTGTCTTTATAGGAACACATATTATTGGGTCCGTACTTATATTCATAATATGGAAGAAAACCGCATATATCGTCTGTATGTTTGTTCCCATCACCGGCGTCGCCAACATCAGCATCGACATACACACCCATGTAAACGTCTTCAAGGGATTGAGAACCGATATTTTTTATTTTGTAGTCAAATAATACTAAGTCTTCAGCATAGGAA
Source organism: Candidatus Zixiibacteriota bacterium (assembly GCA_003641415.1). Taxonomy (GTDB): domain Bacteria; phylum Zixibacteria; class MSB-5A5; order GN15; family FEB-12; genus B120-G9. The sequence goes on from QNAG01000002.1 coordinate 14,619, forward strand.
TATGACCAAGCATACGAGGATTGGGTGACTTCAATATTCAGAGGTCTGTGGGTTCGGCCACCATCTTCCGGATCGCTCCCGGCCAGTTTGATGAACGTATCCATGTATACAGCTATATAATCTTCTTCGGATACAGCACCTTCATATAAAGAGTCGTTGGGATCAATGATTGAACGCTTGATCATATTTCCAAAGGGTGCTTTATCCGGGTAGAATTCTTGAGTCATTACCCACCCATCAGCACCAACTGACACGAGTGTATCGCGGCCAACAATAGCGCCAATCCAGAACGATCCTCCATATCCATACTGAGCACCTGAATTCTTGGGGTATTCGCAACCGCCGGCTGGTATGGGCTGTCCAGTGAAATAGTCCTGGCTTCCCCCACGCCCATAAGAGGTTCCAAAGGTTCCATTATTGTTTACTGAGAGAACTAACTCGCCAATTCGGTGCATAGCTTGAGCGTCGGCGGGTGTTTGAGCGGAGAATCCTCGATCGGAATCCTTATTGTCGGAACCTAACGCTGTGCGTCCGAGTGTTGTTGATGACAACATAAGAACACAGATCAATGTGACAAATAATACAACAGAACTTTTCCTCAACATACTTTTTCCCAATCGGTTTTACAGTTTACCTAACTAACGAATCAAACAACAGGAGCGTTCAATAAATTAGCCAGTCTTCTTCTTCCGGCTAATCTATAACAACATAAGACTATTCCGCAAGGATTTTCGTGGGAAAAATCTATCCAAAACCCTTGTTTATTGAAAGGTCTATCCAAAAACAGTAACTATCTGTCAGACGCTATAAATGTGTAGTTCCGAGCGGCCAGCTAATCACCACAGTGGTCGGGTCACTTTCCCCATGAAAAGTAATGTTCCGGAATGGCTTTCATGGATAACAAACAAAAACGGCCGGTCAACTCTCATCTCAAAGTTATCAGGCATAATATTGGTTGTAGCTCCCTCGACAGAAGTGGCAGCTGCAGCCTCGGTGCCTTCCTCGTCGACTCTGATATACACTTTATGTTTTACTTTACTAATATGTAGATCAATGAAATCAGTTATATTTGTGAAATTGGCTAACATGGGGTCGAAAGCTTCTTCCATACCAAGTGCCGAGAGAGCATCGTTAAGTTGCAAGCCAACCTCGAGTTCAAACTTTGGCAGATAGAGCGTACCTTCACGGTTAGCAAGCGCATTCTGCCAATTCTCCCAACTATTTGATGACATTTCTTGAATTATGTAATCGACGTGGACATTCGGTTTAGGCAAAAGAACCATCATGTGAAACAGTCCCTTGCCGTAAGATAGGTCCACTGCCTGGAATAATTCGTTTTCGTAGTAAGGGAGTTGTTTATCAATTTTCATCAGTTGACAAGGAGTGGTAGTGCCAGTAGGGAGGAAGAAAAGCTGCTGTGTTGTGTATTCGGGGTCGAATTGGTTAGCCCAGTCTCCTTTGAAATACAAGGCATTGATCAGGAATAACATGGTAAGTGGGTCGATTGGCGGTTCAATAATTTGTTTGATTAGACCGTTGGTATTGTCATTTACCCATTGATTCATAACGTTCGCAGAGGCTATATTACCGAAATCAAGGGATGTGACCTGGGCGTCGAGATACTGCTGATTATCTTTGATGAATTGTTGCTTCGGTGTAAATCCATCTCTCAGCCAAATAGAGTTAGCGATAGACATCGTAACCTTATCGTCGAGTCCTACCAGCAGTTCAATAAGTCCTTTGAATGCTTCGTTCATTTCCTGATGTGTGAGATTGTCAAGAGCAAGCGTTGTTTGAATGGCCTCGCGGGTGGTACCATCGGCGCCATTATAGGCCATAGCAAGAGCCATCGCAACCGACAGGGGGGAGACGACAACGTTAGTGTCAGGATTCTCCGATACTACTTGAGCGAAGAAATCAGGGCCAAAATCTCCACCGGACTGTACTACCTGTTTCTCGGTGGCAGTAAGTTCACGAAGTGGCTCTGGCTCCGGTGGCGCCGAGTGATTTGAGCATCCATGAAGTGGCGATAGTATCAGAATTAGTACAAGAACTGCTACAGATTTACACATTATATTCTCCTTTATTCAGTAATAACGATTCAAGGTCGACATTTTAATTATATTACATGATGAGCATCAAGAATACCATAAAATAGTACTGCGAATTCAAGGGAAATATAGTAATAGCCATTTATTTATGCAAGTATTACCCTGTGTTTGAAATTCCGAACTAAGGCAGGGCGAAAAACAGATTGACAGACGCCCTAAAAATCAGTATAAATATTTCTTAGAAAAATTATGGGGCTGTAGCTCAGTTGGGAGAGCGCTTGAATGGCATTCAAGAGGTCGGGGGTTCGATTCCCCCTAGCTCCACAAGTCCTACAAATCCCTCGCTATAATCGGCGGGGGTTTTGTCTCTCTAATGGATTAAGCTGTGCAGGTAGAATCTGAGATTACAAACGCTGTGAAAGAACTGGTGTGGCACTGCGTTCTCTAATCAAGTACATGGTATTCACCTATCCGATCAAGGCGGAATGTCCTTTCACCCCAAGCACGTTCGCAGAATGCGTTGATATAGAAAACCTGTCCGAGATGGTAGAAGTTTTCTGGACGGATAACTCGTATTGTAGGTTCATTGGAAGGTGTTGTGTACTCAATCCGGACACGTAGTTTTTCATTTAGGGCGCGGTTTAGCTCGGCATGTTCTTCAGGTAGATCGGTTTTTTGGGCTCGACAATCAGCCATGCTGTAGATGGAGGCAACATGAGATAGATCGGATTTGTTTTTTATGTTTCCGATTTTTGGTGCAATCAACTCAAATAGTTTGTGAACCAACGCAGCATCACCAAAAGCACGATGTTCCTGTGACTCAGCAATAGAAAAATGACGAGCCAGGGCCAGTAATGAATACGAAGCAAGATCGGGGAAATAGCGTTTGAAAAGGTCTACTGTATCTAAAATGATGTTGTTGCCGAAATCAAGTTCGAATCGTTCCAACTCGCATCCCACAAAAGAGATGTCAAACGGTGCATTGTGCGCAATAAGCACTGAATCTGTTCCACAAAACGACATGAACTTTGGAAGTATATCCTCTGCAAAAGGAGCATCGATTACCATTTTATCAGTTATTCCGTGAATTCTAATTACTTCGGGGGGAATGGATCTTTTTGGATTGAGTAAAGACTCGAAAATTTCAGTGTCAGGTTGTCTTATCCGGAATTTCACAGCTCCTATTTCGATAATACGGTTTGCCGGAGCCCAGAGACCGGTGGTTTCCGTATCGAAAGCGACAAATGTCTGCTGGAGGATATAGTCGCTGATTTCACCCAATTTTTGCATGGAGTCTAATATGTCCTTTTCTAATTCAATTGACAACTGCTTTCCTGCGCTTATCTTGCCCTTTGGAGATAAATATGATTGGAATAAGTATCAAAGCGTTGTTCGGCTCAGCGCCGGTTGAGTTGAGCACAAAAGTGATGACTCGATATCTTCCGACTTCTGCTCCCGGCCTTCAGGATACATAGGGCGACGGAATCGCTTTTCTGAATTGTCCATTCGAAAATAACAGCAGATAATGTATTAAAATTGAGGAGTAGAACTATTATGGCTATAACACTAAACGGTTCCGGACTTTCAATAGATAGGCTGGCTAAAATAGCTCGCTACAACGAGCCAGTCGAACTGGATTCCGACGCTCTGTCCCGGATGAAAAAATGTCGAGATATGCTCGAAAAGAAAATCGACGCTGGAGAAATTATGTACGGCGTCAATACCGGTATCGGCGAATTTTCAGAAGTAGTACTTGATGATGAGCAGGTCAAGGATTTCCAGAAATATCTTATCTATAATCATTCTGCGGGAATCGGTGATCCGGCTCCGATAGAATATGTTCGCGGAGCAATGGCGGCTCGAATTAATGTTCACGCACACGGCAACTCTGGTGTTCGTCCAGAAATAACCCAGACTTTAGTTGATATGCTCAATAAGGGTGTAACACCGTTTGTATGCCAGAAGGGTTCGGTTGGCGCCTGTGGGGATCTTGCACCGATGGCTCAGATAGCTCTGTTAATGATGGGTGAAGGAAAGGCTTACTTTAAAGGGGAATTGCTCGAGGGAAAAACAGCAATGGAAAAGGCAGGTATTCCTATCCCCGGTCTGAAAGCCCGCGATGGTTTGGCGGTTATTAATGGCTCTAATCTTCTGACGGCGATGAGCGCCATCTTTCTCTACGATGCTACCCGATGGCTCAATCAAGCAGAAATCGGTTGTGCCATGTCACTCGAAGCACTAAAAGCCAACATGAAACCATACAGCGCCAAGCTGCATGAGGTGCGTGGATTCAAGGGGGCTGTTCGGTCTGCTGAGTCTATCCGTAAGCTTGTGGCTGGTGGTGACCTTGCTGAAGGAAAAGTCAAGTGTAAGGTTCAGGATGCTTACTCGATGCGTTCAACTCCACAGGTGATTGGTACAGCTCGTGATGCTCTGGCGTATGCTCGCTCGCAGGTTGAGATCGAACTCAACGGAGTTGGAGATAACCCGATATTCTTTCCTGATGAGGATATCCAATTGTCCGGAGCCAATTTCCAGGGAACGCCGGTGGCGCTGCCGATGGACATGGCTGGTGCGGCGATTACTATGGTTAGTGTAATGTCGGAACGGAGGATGAATCGTCTCAACAATCCAGCTCTCAGTGTTGGATTGCCACCGTTTCTAACCAAAGGCGCCGGTATGTTCTCCGGCCTGATGCTCAGCCAATACACCGCCGACAGTCTGATTGTCGAACAGCGTATCTTATCGACCCCAGCATCTATCCAATCTATACCGGCGGCAGCGGATCAGGAAGATTTTGTGTCGATGGGTATGAACACCGCTCTGAAGAATTTCCAGATATTTGAAAACGCCTGTGGCATTTTGGGTATAGAAATTATGGCTGCAGCCCAGGCTCTTGATTTTCGTGATTATAAATTTGGTCGTGGTGTTACCAAAGCTCACGAAGTAGTCAGACGCCACGTTGATTTTCTCGATATTGACCGGCCCCTGTATTCTGACCATACGAAGATGCAACAGCTAATCCGCTCATGTGAGATATTGGAGGAAGTAGAGAAGGAGGTTGGGACACTGGGATAGATTTGCTGGATTATGTCAGGCAGGAGTCATACGCTCCTGCCGATGGGGGCTGAATGCGCTTATTTTTTTCGTGACAGGCAAAATGGGACTCCAATCAAAGCTGTGACCATTGCTGCCAGCATCACGGGATGGAAGCTCTTCACAAACAAAGTGACAGGGTCTGTTGTACCTGATGCATAAATAGATTCAAAGAACGCAAACAACGAAGTAGAAAGTGCCACTCCGATGGCAATTCCGATGTTGCGAGACGTAGCCAGTACACCAGAAGCAACTGCTCGTTTATCAGGAGTGACAGACCCCATCAATGATGATGAGTTCGGAGTATTAAAAACAGCGTTACCAACACTTGTTATTACAAGACAAAGGATAATGAACTCAGCGGATGTGGTTTCTCCAAGTGTTGATAGAAGATACAATCCAAAAGTTAGTGTCAGCATTCCTATTGTAGTAAGGAATCTTGATCCTATTCTGTCTGACAGCTTTCCCGATAGCGGCGCCACGATGAACATAAGAAACGGGGAAATGATAAGAAAAAGCCCAACTGTTTGTGGCCCGTAATTCTTAACTCTTTCAAGATAAAACGGTATAAAGACAATAGTGCTGGCCAGAGCTATAAATATCAACACCGCTGCTATAAGAGCATTAGTAAACTGGCGATTTCTAAACAAGTCGAGGCCAAAAAGCGCGGTTTGTGGGTTTGACTCTGACTTGAAAAAAATTACAAGTGCTGTTCCGGAAAGAATTAACAAGCCCCAGACGCGGATATTTATAAGGGAGTAATCACTGATTAGAGATAATGCCAGTGTACCACTCAAAAGCGTCACTGATATTGACACTGCTCCCCTCAGGTGAAGTCGATGAGTTGTCTCTGGTATAGGAAGGAGTTTGAAGTATCGTGAAGTTAGGAATAAACCTACTAATCCAATAGGAATATTGATGGCGAATATAATCTGCCAGGGGAAATGTTGTAGGATTACCCCGCCCAGTGGTGGACCTGTCATCAAGCCGGCTGATACCATCATTACAATCATGCCAATACCCTTACCTCGTTCACGTTTAGGGAAGACAGTTGTAACAAGTCCAGGTCCAATAGCTTGGAACATAGCTGAACCGATTGCCTGTATCACACGTCCGGCAATAAGGATTTCAATAGATCCTGCTGCAACGCAGGTTAGTGACCCAGCCAGGAAAAAGATATAGCCGAATTTGTAAGCGAATCCATACCCCTTACGCTCGACCCAGGTTCCGAAGATCATCATTAACGAAACAATCGTCAGTGCATAAGCCAGGATTACCCATGCAACCACGTCGATACTGCTTTGAAACTCATTCGCTATAGTTGGTAGAGCAACATTGAGAATAGAACCGTCAAGCGTAGACATAAAGGTGCCTATGGCTCCGACAGAAAAGAAACGATACTTGTTTCTTAGGATAATATCGCTGTTCATGCGATATGAAAATCCTTATAAGTTATTGTGTAAAAAAAGGATTGACAAATCATGGCGATCACCATAAGCTTTCCCACGAAAACAGTCAACCGTTTTTTCCAGGGTGGGCATTAAACAGGTGCTTCTCTTAAACGTTAATAGAATGCAGCGCCAACAGATCGGGATATGAACGAAACAATCCCGGAATTGGTGGATAGATTTGTCCAGGGAGACCAAGCAGCTTTTGCAGTGCTGTTGGAAAGGTTTAGACGGAAAGTCTATTCGTTGGCGTATCAGGTGTTGAGAAATCACCTTGATGCCGATGAGGTTGTACAGGAAACGTTTGTACGTATTTACAAGAGACGTAAGGAGTTAGCCAATGTAAAGTACTTCTCGACGTTCCTTCTGAGGATCGCTATGAATTACTCTATCGATCTGTTGCGAAAACGCAAAGGCCACAGTCAGATGGCTCAAGATAGTAGCTCGCTTCCCGGAGAAGTGCAGTTGCAGTTGTCACGGAAGGTGTCAACGCCGAGTGAAGATTATGCTAACAAAGCGCTGATGGAGGAAATCCAAAGAGCGCTTGAAACATTGCCGCCAAAGCAGAAATTAACCGCTATCTTGCACGACATTGAAGGTTATAGCAAGCCAGAGATCGCCGAATTTTTCAAATGCCCGGAAGCAACTGTTCGATCTAACCTTCATATCGCCAGGAATAAGTTGCGAAAGATATTGAGACGGCGACTCGGAAAAGGAAAGTAAAATGATATGTCAAGAAGCTCTTTCGCTTCTGGATCAGTATATCGACGGTGAACTTTCTCCTGATCAAATTAATGAGGTTCAGAATCATTTAAAAAACTGTCCCGAATGCAGTGAAGAGTTCTATCTTGCTCGACAGGTGAAACTGATACTGGGAAAGAATCGGGGACCGGAACCTAGTGGTGAGTATTGGTCTGAGATTACTGGACTAATACTGGCCAAGACAGTGGATATTGAACAGACCAATTCTATTGAGTGTACATATTCAGAGGAACTGGTGTGGCGTCGGAATGCTCTGGTACGCTCTATTGTTTCTGTTGCAGCATCTATGGCTATTTTGTTTTCAGCTCTGCTTATAGGTTCGACACAAAATCAGCAAATATCCGCAGCCAATCAGTCAGGTAGTCCGGTTCTGGCTACAGCTGATGTAAGGGATTTCCTGGCATCTGATGACACGGAGCTGTTTAGCAGTGAACACCAGCGACGCCTCACCCTGGGTATGCTGTTGATTGGTATGCCGGGATCACTTGGACGTTTTGCTGCTTTGCCGGAATTGCTTAACGGAATAGAGGAACAAAGGAATTGAAACCGTCAATATCGAGGGGAAATATGCTAAGTAAACTAACCGCCTGTTTGCTGTTTCTATTATTGGTTATAATTGTAGCTTCAGGATGTGACCAAGGAGATAAGAAAGTTGTCCTGCGTTACAAATATATACCGGGTTTGACACTGAGCTATGAGCAGACTTTTAACCGCAGTGTCAAGGTAATAGAGGATGATTCAGTTATAAATGATTACTCATCCGACTACCGAGCTACTATTATTCAGGAGATTACTGATATCTACGATGATGGTTCTACTGCGCTTACAGAGTTGGATACCTGGTTCTATAAGGTACCCTCCAAAGAAGACACTACTGTGATGGAGGAACATGAATTCAAGCGTGAATTGAAACTCAAAGTGCGTCCCGATGGTAAGGTGCTTGATATCGAATTCCCCGATAAGGAAAGCCGAAGTTCAGTCGCTTACATTAAAAACATATATGAACAGGGAATGCCAGTATTTCCCAGTGAGGAAATAACTCCGGGTTACAACTGGACCCAGACTACAAAAGTTATGCTGCCCAACGGAATCATGGAAGCTTCAACTACGTACAAATTTCAGTCCATAGCCAGGGAGAGTGGGTATGACTGTGCAATAATTGAATGCGATGGAAATCTTGTTATACCTGTCGAGGAAGAGCCCAGCGATTCGCTTATGCGTACAGGCATTGACCACATTCAGACAACGGGGAAATTATACTTTGCTTTCAAAGAAGGCATTGTTGTATTGCAACGGGAAAGATGGATAGTAGATGGCGATCGGACCAAGAAAATTAGGGGAGTTGAGACAGACTACAAGGTAGCTCTTGAAATCGATACAGAATTCAAACTTGTTGAACGATCGATAGTTCCTTAGGAGGTTGTCTTGAGGAGAATCCTTGTTTTTCTTGTGGCTGTTATTTTAGCCTCGCAGGTTTTGGCTCAGTCTTCTATTTACCGATTACCCTTTGAAAGTCAAAATATCCTGCTTGATTATGCGGTATTCCCAAGTTCGGAGTCCAACCAGGTTCGGCTCGAAGTCTATTACCAGACATACAATAGCGCTTTGCCTTTCCGACAGGTTGGGAAGTTCTTGGAAGCCGAATACGAGGTGGCTATTGAGATTGTCAACAATGATGGGCAGCCGGTAGTTTCTCGCCGTGAGGATAGGGAAGTGCGGGTTGCAGATATTACCCAAGCCCATTCCCGTAACGACTATCGCATAGGCCAGGTGAATTTCGAGATACCAGCCGGTAAATACGAATTGGTTTTTGTTCTATCCGATAAACACAGTGATGCCACTATTAGACGTGAACTGAAGTTGCGTCTTAAGTCTTTTAAAGCATCAAAGCCAAAACTGTCTGATATCGAATTAGTACTTACCGCAACCGTAGCAGACTCTGTAAGGAATGATTTCTTCAAAGCGAACATGGATATTATCCCTTCACTATCAAAGCAGTTCGGGGCTGAAGATGATGCTTGCCTGATGTTCTATTTAGAGATTTACCGCGGCACTGATTCCTATGATAAGGTAACTGTTGAGACAGTATTGCGACATAACCGTCACGGAGTAATGTATAGGGACACACTACAGACTATTCTTGACAAAGCAATCACATGTCAATTAAAAGAAATATCTATTAAGGAGTTTCGAGCTGGGAAGTATGAACTTAATGTTCAGTTACATGGTCGGCGCGGGAAGAAACTCAGTGAGAAGAAAGTTATTTTAGAAGTACCGTGGAATCAAACCACATTGCTTAAATATGAATATAAAGAAGCAGTTGCGCAACTTGAGTTCATAGCCGAACCTGGTGAGACTAAAAAACTTAAAGCTATCAGTGATTACGAAGAGAGGTTACGCGCCTTCAACGAGTTCTGGGCGGAAAGGGATCCCAATCCATCGACTCCTATCAATGAGTTGAAGGTACGGTTCTATTACCGAATAAATACTGCAAACAAGCTATTTACCATTATGGGACACCAGGGATGGCGAACAGATCGCGGGAGAATTCTGATTCAATACGGAGAACCTGACCAGATTGATGATTACCCATTTGCCCTTAATCAACCGCCCTACCAACAATGGCACTACTACGAGCAAGGGCCGTATCGAAAGTTTACTTTTGTTGACAAAAATGAAGATGGAGATTATCGTCTTGTCTACCCGTATAACGGCTTGGACCAGCGACCTGACTTTTAGTATAGAGAAAGACGTGACGATAAGCAAAATGAGATATTTATCACTGATACTATGTGCAGTTTTGTCTATAGGAATTGGAGCCTTTGCCCAGTCAGATTATGAAAGCAGATTGACTGTTTATGCTGGAGCAACGATATTTCCCGACCCTGAGTATGACAGTGTGTCTCTTGTAGAGTTTCCTTTCTCTTTGAGCAGGAATCAGTTCGAATTCTTTCGACCGGACGGACCCGACTCGAGTTTGTATTCCCGCATTTTTGCCCAAGTGGTTCTAATCAACACATTTGGTGAACGAATAGATTCTGTTTCGACCTATTTCTCCGTGCGAACATCAAAACGAGCTGAAGCTATGCAAACGGGGGTCAGGTTGTTTAATAAACTCATACTATTCGTTAAGCCGGGAGTATATTCTGCCCGAGTAGAGGTTATCGATGCGGTTTCCAAGCGATCTGGCGAGGCTTTTATTGACAAAATCATTGTTGAGCCGCCGGTTAAAGACCGTTTGTCATTGTCAGATCCTATGCTGGCATTTAGCATCTCATCCCAGGATGACTACGATTCAACCACCTCTAATATCCGATTGATAAGGAACGGTTTTCTCATTGTTCCTAATCCAGTGTCAATGTTTAGCGCTAAGGATACTATTATCTATTTATACGGGGAGTTATATAACCTCGATATTAATGAGCAATCGACAGATAAACTCCGGCTTGAGTTCGATATTATCCGCGATGAGACTGTATATCGTAAACTCGGAATGCGAAATATTATCAAGCAAGGAAGTACAATGTCTTATGTGGAATCATTTGATATAAAAGAATGGCCCACTGGCCTGTATTCTCTGCGAGTTGCTGCTTTCGATTCAAGTATTAATCAATCTGATACCGGCAATGTTTTATTTCGCATTATTTCTCATAGAGAACTTGCCAAAGAGGTCAGACGATATAGATCGAATGATCCTTATGATGAGCTTTTGCTGGAGGAGAAATGCAATCTAATTTATTTCCTGCTTTCCATGCCAGAGCGAGAAACACTGAATCGTCTTACTGAAGTAGGGAAAGAATCTTTTCTTGACCAGTTCTGGAAAGAGCACCCGACCGTTTCAAACCCCCGGGCTGATATCTCTATGACGCGGAAAGAACTAATCTCCTGTTATCGGTATGCAAATGCTCACTTTTCAACTAATATTAAGAAGGATAACGGCTGGAGTACTGATCAGGGACGGGTAATTCTAACCTATGGGCCGTGGGAAGAAATCGAAGCAAGGGAAGTCCCTATCAAACGTTCGCCTTTTGAAGTTTGGTGGTATCATTCACAACGAGAGGGAATGGTTTTTGTGTTTGAGGAATCACATGGAACCTATCGCCTTGTGCACTCAAATGTGAATGGCGAGATATTCAATGATGAATGGGCTGCAATTCTTAAATCGGAAATAATGGAGTCCGAACCGGATTTGGTGCCCGATATTGATGGACCTTAAGGTAGAACGATTTCAATATCAGACAATAAAGAATAAGGCTGCCCAGAATGATAAAGGGCAGCCTTAAGTTTTCAAATGACTCTCAAATTCAAATGATAATCATTTGCCGATGTCCAGCTTGCGAGTTGATGCTTGTTTGCCTGTTGAGTTACGGACGATACGCTTCACTGGGACTGTGAATCGTGATTTATACTGATCACTTAATTCAATTGTAAAGGATTTCTCGAAGGATTTGTCGGTAGCGTCTTTCTTAAGTTTAACTACTGCTTTGATAGTTTTTCCCGGACCGATAGACTCCGGCAATTCCACGTCAAATAACTCCTTACTGAAAGTAATCATTTCAACATCCAGCTTCTCTTCAGAGATATTGCTGATTGTGAACTCCGCCTTATCTATGACTTTGTCGCTTAGCTGCGACATATCAAGCTTATACGGTTTAATTCGGATAGGGTAGGTTGAATCTGGACGTGGAGTGATAGTCGCTGTAATCGATACCCTTTTATCAGGTGGCCCCTCATTGGTTTGTATCTTGGGACGCTTGGTTACTTTTGACTTATAGGTTTTGGTATTAAAAATAATCTCTAACTTGGAGCTGTCGCCGACAGCTATGACCGTCTTTTCCAACGGTGCTTTGGTGCAACCTCAGCCAGGGACCACTTTCAGAATTTTTAATTCGTCATCACCAGTCGAAAGCAACCAAAAGTCATGAGAAATCTTAGAGTGCTGAGGTACGAAACCAAAATTGAAATCAGCATCCGGAATAGTAAGTCTGGGAGCGCTCCAAGCTGTGCCAGCCAATATCCACAAGACTACGAAGAAACACATTAGTAGCTTAAACTGTTTCATAACTTGTCTGATTATCCTCCTGTACTTTCTTCGATGTTCTGTTATATATATACCTATTTTCGTCCAATTTCCAAAGAAGTTTATCTGTAGATCTTCCGCCTGATTGGGATAGTAAGATTTGTTTGTTGTTGATCGCCAATGGCTAAAGTTACTGAAGTATGAAATTCCTTATCCTTGTACTCGGGGTAGATTCTGACATATCCAGTGGCTGATGATCCCGCCGGAATTATCGAAGGGAGCACAAGTTTACACTGCACTGGTTCCTTTGAGATATTTTGGATTTTCTGATCTCCGCTGGAATGGTTTGTCAAAGTAAACTGGATGCTATCTATTTCCTTCAATGCCGAAGATGCTAATTCAAATCTATAGGGAGAGATTGATACTGGACGTGCAGAGTCAAGCGTTTGAATCACAGTTCCTTTCAACCCCTTCCTCAGTGGCTTTTTAATGTTATTATAGAAAATCCGAATAGAACGATAAATAGAATTTCGATATTTACTGACATCCCACTCGATTTCTATAGCCAAACTGTCTCCGGGAGCCAACCAGTCACGTTCCATTTTTGATATCGCACATGAACAGCCAGTTTTAATGGCATCTATTCTAACTGTGTCTGTGCCAACTGCTTTTATCCAGAAGGTATGGACCAAAATAGAGTTTTGTGGAATAAGACCAAAGTTGTGTTGGCCCGTTGATATTTCCAGCGACCCATTAGCCCAGGCACTCATGCTTGTAAGTACTAATACTATCAATATGACAAATATTTTTTTCATCTCAACTCTTATATTTTAACCTTAGCTAAATGGTTCCAAACAAGCGCAATAATACAACATCCGATCCCATCCGTCAAGTATGAGAGAGTTGGGAATCCTGATGGGGATGCTGCTCTACAAATCAAATATTTTACCCGGATTCAAGATATTCTTCGGATCGAATTGCTGCTTGATTTTCTTCATGAGTTCCACGGCAGAACCATGTTCCAGTTCAAAGAGGTCCTTGTGACCCAGTCCTATTCCATGTTCCCCTGAGATTGTTCCTCCGAGTTCCAGAGTTTTTTGAATTATCATGTTATTTATCTCACAGGCTTGCTGCCACTCATCTTCGTTATCACGACGAGCTAGCATCAGCGCATGTAAGAGACCAAGACCAACGTGTCCAAAAGTGTGCATAGTGATCTTCTTTTCGTCGGCCACCTGATGGCAATATGCTACCATTTCGGGGAGGCAGGAGATAGGGAAGGCTACATCATTGCGCAGGATAGTATACCCGGGGCGGGAGTGTTTGATGGCCTCGGTGGCCCAGTGGCGGATATCCCAGGGATTCTGATTGTCAGGTAAAGTCAGACGCAAGCCTCCCTGTTCTGTGCATATCTCCTGGGATAGTTCAGCATTGGAATCGAGAACTTCACGGGGGCCGTGAAACTCAAGAAACAAAGAAGGTGTCTCCTTTAGGCCGTATCCCTTAAGCTGGTTAAGAGCGCGAATAACAGCTCTATCAAGGAATTCAATTGCTGCGATATCGAGACCGTAGCGACACATCTCGGACACTGCCTTCGAAGCACTAATCTCATCATTGAATACAAACGCATCCTGATATCGCCCTTCAGGGAGACCGGCCAGTTTGATAGTGACAGATGTAATCACCGCTAGAGTGCCTTCGGAGCCTGAAATCAGATCGACCAGATTATAACCACTGGAACGTTTAATAGCTCGGTTGCCAAGTTTAATTATTTCACCAGTGCCAGTCACTATTTCCAGTTCCAATACATACTCGCGTGTGCCGCCATATTTAACTGAATAGATACCACTGGCGTTGGTAGAGACCATCCCTCCAATAGTGGCAATATCACCAGACCCACCCGGCGAGGGAGGAAAGAAGAGGCCATCATTCTTCAAGTATAGGTTGAGGTCGTCATAGATAATCCCAGGTTGGACCCGGACTTGCAAATCATTCGGCCAGTAATCTATAATGTTTGTCATGCGGCTTACATCAAGGACAATTCCATTATCGCAGGGTATGGTCGAGCCTTCGAGGGCGCTTCCAGCCCCGCGAGTTGTGATTGGTGTTCCAGTTTTATAGCAGAGTTTCACAATGTCTGCGATTTCATTTGTCGAAAGAGCCCATACCACTGCCAGCGGGGTCACGCCGGGAAGAGTAGACTCATCCTCTGCCGCTACTGCAAGTTGATCTGATTGTGTGGAGAACTGATCGCCAGGGATCAGTGCGGCCAGTTCTTTCAGAATATCGGTGTCATTGCTCATGATTAGATTACCGCAGTTTTCTTAACGCTTGATAGAATAGATCCCAGACGGGGCAGAGGATTGGGTCCTGCTTGAGCTTTTCGCGATCTTCAGGATCAAGATGACGCTCATCGATAATAGTGAAGTAGACATACTCATTGAACCAATCATCATACATATACCAGTAGCCACCATCGCCACGATCGGTTCCCCAGCTATTTTCAACCAACCACTTGATTGGCTGTCCGTCCAAAGTTGTATCCACGCCAATAATGACCATCGCATGTCCGGGATAACTATCATGATAGAGAACTCTATCACGTTTGGAAATTGTGAAATCCATGTCGAAAGTGCTATTGTAATCATAGATATCAGCCGCCATTATTCCATTCTTGCTATAGTTGGCCTTGCCAACATCGCAAGCAAACCAAACCGCCTGACTATCAAGAAGTGCCCGAAGGGCATAAGTTTTGTGCTTTTCGATAGGCAGGTTAAGTGTGGAAAGATCGGAACGCTCAACGATGTTACGACTTGATTTAACCTGGTACAGACGGTCATAATCCTTGGTGGGGTTGTCCATCAGGGTAACGTATTGAGGCATAGAATCAGCGAGAAACTCTTCATAGAACGAACGAGGTGTGAACTCAACCGGTTCAGATACAGTAGAATCCTTGTCTTCATAACGGAAAGTAAAACTTGTAGGCGGCTTGCCATAAGCGTAAACCATCAGGCTGTAGATATCTCCGAGCATTTCTTCTTTACGCTTGCGGAGTTTATCTTCGCTTTGACCATCTTCATGCATACTTCGCAGTTCGGAAGCAAAAGTGCGCAACTTGCGATTGGCCAGACGATTGATAACCCCGGTAGAAGTCGACTGCTTTGTCTCCGGCATGGCTGAAATTGGCGCCACACCGTATTTTTCGATTAGATCGGTGACATAATGCCACCAACCGCCATCGCCAAACGGATTATCAAGAATAACTGATAGCTCACGATCGTCGGAAGGGCGATCGCGAAGGGAAATCATCTGTTCAAGAAAGAAATTAGCTTTTTCCATCTTATCCCAGAAAGTCAAATATGGTTGAGAGAGTTCGAATGAGTTGAGTTTCAATCGCGTCATCATGTCAGGCGTGAAGATATTTAATCCAGCAAACAACCAGCAACGGCCAGAACCTTTCTGGTTTGTGATGCCGCTTTTTTTGAGGCGATGGCTGAAGTGATCGTCATGGGAAACGACGCGTTCATGGTTAAGCGAGATGTCCTGAATATTATTGTTGGTGATGGAGTTGATAAGGCCGGTTTGGTGACCATGTTGGTCGAATTGAGTCTCAAGGTGCTGCATTAAATCTTCAGTGAGAGCAGCTTTGTTAGTAGCGGTTGATATAGACGCAAGAGCCATAAGAATCATGGTGGATATTACAATTAGGCGCATAGCTAACACTCCCTTAGTAAAGAATACCTGGCAGGGGTTATGTCGGATTATTCCCCATTTGTGATGGTTTGAAACCCGACTTACAATTTTAGACAATGTAACAAATCCAGCCAGAAAAGGAATGATTTTTTGGAAAGGGAGACAGTATTGTCAGAAATGAAGTTTTACTTCACCAGCAACATCTTTCGGGTGATAACGTCTTCATT
Source organism: Candidatus Zixiibacteriota bacterium (assembly GCA_003641415.1). Lineage (GTDB taxonomy): Bacteria > Zixibacteria > MSB-5A5 > GN15 > FEB-12 > B120-G9. Next base: position 30,916 of record QNAG01000002.1, read on the forward strand.
TGTTTTGAGGCGATAATAATATACACCGCTGGCGACGGGAAGGTTGTTGTAATCGGTTCCCTCCCAGGTTATCTGATGATTACCCTCGGAAAACTTTGATATGTGGCAATACACTTGTTCTCCAAGCACATTGAAAATAGACAGTTCGACTTTCTCTGAATGTGGAACATAGAAAGGAATTGTTGTACAGCCATTGAATGGGTTGG
>QNAG01000003.1 GCA_003641415.1 Candidatus Zixiibacteriota bacterium
AATGACCAGCAACCAAGCTAGGCCAATTGACACCGGTGGAAAGATGAAGTGAAATCCTATTGTCATCGCAAATTGAAAGCGTGACAGCAGTACAGGATCAAGATCCATGATGTAACCTCCATTGATCTACAAACTCCATTTTGCACATATTGATATCCAAGCGATCTTGCATACTCAACCAGCTCATCCCAAGGCGACATCAAGTGTCATCATCAGGGCAAAACCGATCATTACTCCCATTGTCGCTGCGTGCGAATTTCCACCGGTCTGTGACTCTGGTACCAAGTCCTCGACTACGACAAAAATCATGGCTCCGGCTGCAAACGCCAGGGCATACGGCAGAATTGGTTTAGTAATTATGACCAAGGCAGCTCCTAAAACACCGGCCACAGGTTCGACGAACCCCGACAACTGTCCGTACCAGAATGATTTTGCTCGCGACATACCCTCACGACGGAGTGGCATGGACACGGCGGTTCCTTCAGGGAAATTCTGAATACCGATCCCGATAGCTAGAGCGACAGCCCCAGCCAGAGTAGCCGATGGCAACCCTGCGGCTATAGCTCCAAAGGCGACACCTACCGCAAGTCCCTCAGGGATGTTGTGCAGAGTAATCGCTAACACCAGGAGCGTAGTCCGTCGCCAGCTTGTTTTAATTCCCTCAGCTTGGTTGGTGGGTAATCCCATGTGAAGGTGAGGCAAGAGTCTGTCAATCAGTCGAAGAAAGAACGCACCTGCAAGGAAGCCGATGAGAGCTGGAACCCAGCCGGGAATACCCATCTCCTCGGCCATGTCGATCGCCGGCGCTAGTAGTGACCAGAAACTGGCGGCGATCATCACTCCAGCTGCAAAACCTAACATGGCATCGAGCGTCTTCCGCTTCATCTCGCGTACGGTAAATACCAGAGAGGCACCCAACGCTGTTACCATCCAGGTAAAACAGGTAGCAATTAGTGCCTGCAATACCGGATGAAGTTGAACAAACCATTCAACTTGCGACATTGTTTAGTCTTCTTACCGATGGCTTGGCTACTAACATTACCTACCAGTTCTCGGCGAGCATTTCAAAATGTGCCTGGGGATGGGCGCAGGCCGGACATGCTTTAAGAGCCTCTTCGCTTTCGTGGATATAACCGCAGTTGCGACATCTCCAAACAACTTTCTTTTCCTTTTTGAATACAGTACCAGCTTCAATGTTGGCGAGAAGACCGAGGAAGCGCTTTTCATGCTGTTTTTCAGCAACCGCGATAGCCTCTAAAATCTTGGCGATGGTGTCAAAGCCTTCCTCGCGAGCTGTTTCTGCAAACTCTGGATACATATTTTCCCATTCGTGGTGCTCGCCACCAGCAGCGGCCTTGAGGTTCTCTGCTGTGCTGCTGATAACACCAGCCGGGAACGCTGCCTGAATTTCTACCTCTCCACCTTCGAGAAATTTGAACAGTCTCTTGGCATGTTCCTTCTCATGATTGGCGGTTTCTTCAAAGACATGAGCGATCTGGACGAATCCGTCCTTCTTCGCTTTGCTTGCATAATAATTATAGCGATTACGAGCCTGTGATTCGCCAGCAAATGCGGTTAGCAGATTCTTCTCAGTTTTGGTACCCCTTAAATCAGACATCTTTCTCTCCTTGATTCATCATATTGCCTTGTTGCTTTATCTCACTTGTGGTTAGCGCCATTACCGCCGCCGTCGCTGTACTTTTCTCGTAATGACCAAGATATTCCTTTTTCAATGACCTGTTAGAGTATTGAGTAGCTTGAACTGTTGAACAAGCAAATTAAAAAAGGAACCTTTCTTTCCTCCTGTTCATTTACAAACTGCTTAAAACCAGAGGTTATGTCACTCACCCATAGGAGAGAATTCCTCTTTAGTTGCCCCGCAATCGGGACATTCAAAATCATCCGGCAGATCCTCAAAAGCTGTTCCGGGTGGGATATTCTGATCAGGAACCCCAAGCTCCGGATCATAAACCCATTCACAGACATCACATATATATTTCTTCATTATGTGTGTTCCTTCTTTAAATAGAGAAAAAATTGAATATCTATTCTACCCATTCCTTAATTCGGCCAAATCCTTTGCCTTTGTCGCCAGCAGTTTCCCTGCTTTGAAGCACTCATCCCTTATTTCCGGCGTGGGTCGATATTGCGCCTTGAGAGGGCCAAGCAATATTTCCCACTTCATAGCTTTCATATACTCATCAATTGCCTCTGGTCCGCCTCGCCCCCAACCGTATGAGCCGAAAGCGAAACCCGCTTTACCGACAGGACGTAAGCCCTTTAAGTACGTCAGAACTGTAGCGACCGTTGGCAACATTCCGGCATTGAGCGTTGACGAGCCAAAAGCAACAGTTGCAGCATCGAGTATCTCAGTAGCTATCCGGGTGAGATTTGAGCTACTAATCTGAATAAGCTTCACATCAACGCCCGGAATAGAAGCTCCTTCGAAAATGGAGCGCGCCATTTCACTGGTGCTATTCCACATAGTCTCATATATTATCAGGACTTTTGGTTTAGCGCGGAAGATAGCCCAATCCTTATAAGACTGAAGTAATTCTTGTAAATAATTGCGCCAAATCAGACCATGACTAGGGGCGACCATATCGATATCAAACGACGATAATTGCTCTACTGCTTTTGCCGTTTGCTTACCATAGGGCATGATGATATTGGCATAGTATATCTTAGCTTCCTGAAGTATTGTTTCTCGGGGTACCTCGTCGTCAAACCGTTGTGAGGAAGCATAATGCTGACCGAAAGCGTCCATTGAGAAAAGCAACTTTTCTTCAGGAACATAGGTAAACATGGATTCAGGCCAGTGCAACATCGGTGTTTCAATAAATTGAAGCGTCCGCTTGCCAAGAGATATCGTATTGCCGGTCTCAACAATCTGGATTTTCCAATCTGAGATATCGTAGTATTTAGATAAAACTGTCTTACACTTCTTATCACATACAAGTGTCGCGTTGGGCATTGCCGCCATAACTTTCGGAAGAGCTCCGGAATGATCAGGCTCGGCATGGTTGCAAACGACATAGTCGATATCTTCCAGCGCGGTTAAGGCAGAAATGTTTCGAAGTAAATGATTCCCATAAGGGGATTTAACAGTATCAATCAGCGCTGTTTTTTCGTCTCTGATGAGATAAGCATTATATGTCGTGCCATTTTCGGTTTGATAACCGTGAAAATCATTGATGGTCCAGTCTATATACCCGACCCAGTTAATTCCATTTCGCAATGAAGTGTTCATAAGCATCCGTTCATATATCAATAATGTACGTTTATCATGTTGAATGCGGTGGTTTAGAATCACATGGTAACGATTTATCCGTCACCTTGTGCATCAAGCCATTTATGGTTTCCATTGTTTCCATACTTTTCCGACGAGATCAGGTCCCGGTTTGAGAGTAGTTTTACCCGGAGTCCAACCGGACGGAGTCACTTCTCCAGTTTCCCTGACATGCTTGAACGCCTGCACCTGTCGGATTAATTCCGAGACATTGCGCCCAACTGGTGGGGTCATAACCTCCATTGCCTGAATGATGCCATCAGGATCAATCAAAAAACGTCCCCTGATATTGACTCCGGCATCCTCATCATATACACCATACACTTGACCAATCCGACCACCTTGATCGGAAAGCATGGGGAAGGGCACACCGCCATCAACCATCTTGGATAGTTCCTCTTCTTGCCATATCTTGTGAGTGAAATGACTATCTGTACTCACAGAAAGCACCTGTACACCGAGAGCTTTAAGCTCATTATGCTTGACGGCAACTGCCGTCAATTCTGTCGGTCAGACGAATGTGAAATCACCCGGATAGAAGCAGAGTGTCACCCATTGGTCTTTGTAATCAGACAGTTTGATTTGTTTGAACGCACCGTCTATGTACGCATTCGCCTCAAAGTCTGGCGCTGGTTTGCCTACACGTGCTAACATTTTGTATCCTCCCTGATTAGAGTCCTCCTTTGAAGACTCTGTTTCATCTGTTTTACTGTCACTGATTGGACCCTTTGACGGTTCAACACATGACTGTTGTTTTTCGGTCATGTTGACACCTCATTTTTCTACACACTTTACTCGGATGATGCCGGGGGTGTGAAAACTCGCCGTCCCAGTTCACGGTCGATCTGGAACAATCCACCCTTGGAATCGCCGAGCAGTTTGAGTTGTTGAACTATCGCTTTGACCGATGCTTCTTCTTCTACCTGCTCGTTTACAAACCACTGCAGGAAAATCTGTGACGCATGATCCTTTTCCTCAATAGCGATATCCATCAAATCGTTGATCAATCCAGTCACCTTTTGCTCGTGGACATATGATGCTTCGAACACGTTCAGAATAGAATCCCATTCAGAGGGGGGTGCGTCAAATGCTTTTACAATCGCACGACCATCACGTTCAATAACGTAGTCAAACAGTTTCATGCCATGTGATACTTCTTCTTGGTACTGGATACGCATCCAATTGGCAAATCCAGGAAGATCGATTGATTCCAGATAGGACGCCATTGATAAATACAAGTAAGCTGAATAGAACTCAGCAGCTACCTGATCATTAAAAGCGTCTTGTATCTTTTTACTTATCATTTAATTACCTTATATTCTTATAGTAAGTTAATTTTCTTTAAGAATGTTATCATCATACTCGGTTTCGAAACGCAGTTTGTGTCTGGCCTCTTCTTGGGCAAGACTGAGGAATAACTCCTTAAGGCTGCTATCATCACTAGCCGCTGCTAGTTGGCTGTAAAGCCTGTAAGCATTCTTCTCCGCTTTCATGGCGATTATCAGCGCCTCCTGATAATCAAGTTCAGCCGAGAGATTAACCTCTACCAAATTTTCGCCAACTTTCATATCTACAACCTTCGAATTGGTTGGGAGAGTATGTTCACCACTCTTGAGCGCTTGGAGTTTGGCCTTGTGCCCTTGTTCCTCTTTGGCGAATCCATAAAATACATCCTTCATGTGTTGATGGCCGACCTTCTCAGCTAGATCATTGTAGAAATCGGACGCATTCTGCTCCTCTTGAATGGCGAAATTGAGAGCCTCATCCATTGAATTGAAATTCATTTTGTTTCCCTTTCTTTTTTATGCTTTCCACAACCTATGCAGGTTGCAATACTCGCGAGCACTGACGCTGTCCGCTTTAACCATGAAAGTCGCCTCTGGGGTATCTCCCGGATTCAGGAACTGACGATACGCCTTGCCATCGGCTATCAGCTCAATCCATTCGATATAGTGTCTATCTTCCATAGGATGGGGCACGTCACCAACTTTGACTTTATAACCACCGTCGATCTTCTCTATTACAGGAACATGCTTCTCGGTAGCGGCGTCAACTGCGCCTTCTTTCAGAAGGGTCATGTCCTGTCCGCAGCAAACCAGCGTGCCACCTCCGGTGTGGATTACCTCCACAATGTTGCCGCATATCTCGCATTTATAGACCTGTAATTTTTCGGTTGCCATAGTTTCGACTCCTGTTTCTTATCTCTTGTTCAGCGGACACCGGCGAGAGTAACCCGCCAGCTGACCGTAATACTACTAAGCGTGCTCAGCAAGGTATTCGGCTACACCTTCCGCGGTTGGTTTTATGGCATCATCGCCTTCCCGCCAGTTGGCAGGGCAAACTTCCCCATGTTCTTCAGTGAACTGCAGGGCTTCAAGCATTCGCAGGGCTTCATCCACATTCCGCCCCAACCCAAGATCATTGATCAGAACATGGCGAATGATCCCCTCTTTGTCAATGAGAAAGAGCCCGCGAAGAGCTACCGAGTCGTCAACCAGTACGCCATAGTCGCGGGCGATGTTCTTGTTGAGGTCAGCCACCAGTGGGTATTTGATCTGGCCTATTCCCCCCTGATCTGGCGGCGTATTCTTCCAGGCCAGGTGAGTGTAATGAGAATCAATCGAAACACCTATTACTTCGGCGTTTTTCGCTTTGAACTTCTCCAGCGCTTTGTCAAAAGCGATAATCTCCGACGGACACACGAAAGTGAAATCCAGCGGGTAGAAAAACAGCACGACATACTTGCCGCGGTACTCCGACAGCTTCAACTCGGCGAACGAATTGTCAGCCATAACCGCCTGGGCAGTGAAATCCGGAGCTTCTTTGGTTACAAGACTTGACATTGGTTTTCTCCTGTTCTATGATTTTTTACTATTATTCACTTTGCGCTGTCTTTGGCCTGACAATCTGGGCAAAGCCCAACATACTCCGTGCGCTGCCCTACTATCTCCCAGCCTTCTAAGTCCGGCAAGAGATCATCAGCAGAATCGGGTGCTATACCATTAATATCCATGATTCGTCCACACTTCACGCAGCGCACATGATGGTGCCGCTCAATATTACCATCGAACCGAGCTTCCCGACCCGCGTTTGATATTTTTTGAATTGTTCCCGCCCGGTACAGCAATTCGAGGTTGCGATATACTGTACCCAAACTGATTTTCGGAAGTTTCTGACGTACAAGCTCATATATTTCAGTGGCAGTCGGGTGGGAGGTTACCTTCCGCAATTCCTCCAGTATGACCTGACGTTGTTTGGTGTTTCGCTGTGGCATATCAAAATTCATAGTTAATACTATCAGTAATAATTATCATTCTTGTTAGTATAACATATATATTCCATCATAGTTCCAAATAAAACCAGAATTATTAACAGTTATACTTTCGAGTTTTCCAAATGGGTTTATGTTTACCGTAACCACATTGGAAAAGAACTATTTCTATTGGATATGATGGTCAACAAGGGAAACAAAGGCGTTATCAAGAATACTTGATACCGTATTCCATTGAAAGCGGGCAACTTTGGTACGGGCACGATCTGGATTTCCGCCCCAGATGTCATTTTTAGATGAAATGTGCTCTGTCAGTGAAATCAGCTGTTTGGTCAATACCTCAGGTGAGCCATCATAGAAAAACTCATCAGTATTGGCGCCACCCAAAAGTTCCGGGTAGGCCAAGCGGTTTGGGAGCAATGGGTAAGCGCCGGCAGAGATAGCTTCGACAACACTAATGCCAAAAAACTCATGTTGAGCGGTCGAGACAATTACATCAGCCTTTATCAGAGCAGCTTCGTATTGTGAGCGTGATTGTTGATAACCCCAGTGATCAATATAATCACTAAAATGCTCATGTGCCAACTCGAATACAGACGGTATCTGCTGAAACTGCGGACCAATCACACTCAACCGGAAATCAGCTCCGCTTTGTTGGAGCAGCTTAAGCGCCTCGAAAAAACAATCAGGGTCCTTGTCATGCTCCCACCGAGCAGCCCACAAAATACGCAACGGTCCCGGCTTTCGCGGTTTACGAACAGGGAAAGTGTCTACGCCGGGTGAATAAATACGCGCTTTTGCTTCAATGCTGTCAACCAGTTCCAAAGATTTATAATCAGGCATATGGCTTAGGAAATCACGAAGACCTTCAAGGAAAGAATCCTGATGAAATCTGGAATTGAACCAGACCCCAGTAGCCGCCAGCGCAGTTGTGAAATTTGTAAAGGCAAACTGCAGGTCGCGTTCCTGCTGGTGACGGTCTGGGTAGGTCAGTTGATTCTCGTGGAAATAAACTACTGTTGGCAGTTGTCGAAGATGTGGACTGACCAATCCTAGGAACTCCGCCAGGTTGAGCATATCGGAACAGAAAATAGCATCCCAGTGGTGACCGTCTGTTAGCTGTTGGTTGACTTTTTCAGCGAATGTAACCGCACTGTGTCGCATGCGCCATTTCCACTTGTAACAGGGTAACCCCAAAATCGTCCACTGATGACGACTGCGCGATTGCCACCCATCAAGAAAAGCCCGATGGCTGCCATTATAGTACGGTTCAAGGGCAAGGACATTCATTTGAGATAGTTTATAGCATCACGCTCTATAATGCAAATGCAAGCGTTATAGATGAGGAAACATCTGCTTTTCGATGTGTCACTCACTGTATCTCAAAGTATTCGTCACTCTCAGCAACCAGGGCACCATCCGAGGTCGTTACTCGGATGACACACTCGTGTGAGAGCGGAACAGTATAAGGTATATACCAGAGAAAGGATGTCGATGGGACGTTTGCATCAATCGTCTCCCAGTTAGCACCCGCATCAGTGGATAGTTCGACCTTGAAGCTCCCCTCCCATCCATCGGAAGTCCAAGTAATGTAGTACTCGTGATCCAAGTACCAGATATCGTTTTTGGTAGGGCTAGTAACGGTGAGCTTAGCAATCGAGAGCCAACTATCAGAAAGATCATTGCAGGCTGTGTTCGAAGCCTGAGTAACCATGATCCAGCCTTCCCATCCAGCGTAATCCGGAACAACCCAAGTGTAGGAACCGGTATTAGCGACGCCAAGCACGATTGTTTCCCAACCCTCGATCCCGAAGTAGATGTCAACCGCTTCAATTGACCCCGTAGTTTCCCATTTGATCTCAGCATTGGATCCGACTTCAAGAGTCTCCCCGCCGTTTGGGCTGTTAACCGTGAACCCGGCAATGGTGAACACTGAATCGCTGGTGTCAAAGATCCCAGGCTCGGCATATGCCGCAGACCCAGGCTTATAGACCAGGACAGAGGCATTCTCCGTTGGTGTGTTAGGAATGGTCCAAAAATATGAACCATCATTAACAACTCCCGTAGCAATCAGTTGCGTATCGGAAACCCAGTTATCCAAGGAATAGAACAGATAAAGATAATCTTCTCCAGAAGCATCAATAACGACCCATTTGATTGTCTGCGTATCTCCTACCAGCCACTCCTCCCCACCATTGGGTTCCAAAACCTCTACGCCATCCATGGCCAGCCAATTAATTTGGGCCAGCGTGTTCAGATCATGAACGTCGCGGAACCTAATTTGAAACTGGTACGATGGGATGTTTTGCGGTACAGCCCAACGGTAGGCGCCGTCATTGGCCGTGATGGCAATGTCGCTCCAGTTCACACCATTATCCCGACTATACTGGAGCAGCACATTACTGGAAAGGCTGCCGCTCGGAGTCCACGATATAGTAGTATCCTGACCTCCGATGAGGAAGTCTTCTCCCTCAGGGAAGTCCGGCGTAATCGCATCATGCATGACTGAAATACTCCAGCCAAGCGTGTCCAGCGGGCGACCGTCAGCATCGGCATCCATCACACCCACTTGTACGTTGTAATTGAACCCGAGATTTCGCGGATAGAAGTCGTATGCTCCAGTGTTAGGAATTGACGCCGATGTATAGGATAGGCCAGACGAGGCAGTGTTTTCGCGCCACCAAATCTTGACATTTTCTATACCAGCCGAGTTCCAGGTGATTGGAATGGCTGTCGAATCGGTGCCACCGCGATCATATGCAATCTCGTAAGCCCAAACCATCGTGTCCGGACCGGTCAGTCTAATACCTCCCAACGTGAACGGTTCGCTAAGCCAGATGCACCCGCCGCTCATATTCTGCAGGCCGATGCGCGCTTGCGAGGAGAATAGGGTATCGTCGAGAGAGATAACCTTAGAACCGATGGTATTGACCGTGAACTCGTATACGGTATCAATAAATGTTACACCGTTATCAAGAGATAAATAGTAATTGAGTAAGCTGCCGTATTGTGTTCCTGCAGGGTATTCGAATGTCCATGAAATGTCCCCCTGGGGTGCTTCGAAGCCGCTCGTAGCGGCATTTGGGTTTGTCACATTGATGTATGGAAGCAGACGAAGTGTGTCGTAGCCAGCGTTACCGGAGTTGTCATATATTGTAATCGCCAGCAAGTCACCTGCGCCGCAAGCACCTTCAGGAACCCGAATATAAGCCGCACTGTCCTTGCTATGATCTCTGTTCCAGGTCCAGTTTATTGAAGTTTCTGGCAGCTTGTAGTTTTCATCACTACCGGCCTCAATGAAAGTGAAAATTGGATTGTTGGTTTTCTGGCAAAACTCCAGAGTACGGTCCAGACTGATGGAATCATCGAGAGACGAAGTCCCTCGTATATTGTCGGCGTCGCCGTAGGTGTGGGCCACTTCAAATACGGGTGGGGTAGAATCACTGAGGGAAAGATACGGCGTAAACAATGGTCCTTCCCCACCACTGGTGTATGGGGCAATGGTAAACTCAATAACTGTTGAATCGGAAAACGGTGTCTGAATGGCGTCAGATAGATCACTGTCGAACTGATTCGGTAGTGTCACCTTGGCTATTTGGTATTGTAGATAGCCTTTATGTTCGACATCTGCAATGGCGATGAAGTCCGTATTAACATTGTTGTCGCGGACATAGATACGATAACTAATCGGCCCGCCAGTGTAGCCTGTTGTCGACCAGCGGAATGCTATATGAGTGTCATCCCAGTCAGCTTTCCAGCCGACCCCCATGCTGTCGTAATCAACATCAAAACTCACAATAGTGATTGAAGCAGGAATGTAGATCGAATCAATGTTCGATATCGGGGACACGTTACCTGCTGTGTCACTGCTCTTAATTGCAAAGTAGTACCAGAATCCGCGTGAAAGATCGGTAACCCAGAGCGATTCAGGTGTGCCTGCTACCTGTGGTATTGGTACGTCGGGTATGAGCAAGACCTCTGTCCATTCAAGCAGAGTGCTGTAGCTTGTGGCAGAGCCTACGTAATACTGATCTGCCGTGCCGATATTGCCATCATCCCCAGGCGCTGTCCAAGTCAGAAGCACAGCGGTGCCGGCGGTGTCTGCAATAAGGAAGTCCTCAATCGCGGCTGGACTGATGCTATCTACCGGCATGGGCATCGTCGTAAACTGCCAACTTTCTGACCAATCTGCAGAACCGTAATTGTTATGAGCTTGTACTCGCCAATAGTAGGTAGTGGCAAAGTTGAGGCCTTCAAGAAGAAAGGAGGTTGAATCCAATCCGGTAGCAATAGTGGTCCACACGAAGCTGTTGTTGGACATAGCCAATTCATACAGAGTGGCGCGGTCGCTGGCCTGCCAAGTCAGGAGTATATTAGTATCAACATCAGTAGCCTGGTCAGACGGCGATAGAAGTTGTACAATGTTAGGTATGGTATCAGGAACCCAGTTTGTGTCCTCCGCTATCTGTACCAGACAGCTGTCGAAGATGAATGGCTTCTCTATTACTACCGGATTTTCTTCGTCAGATGCGTACATACTCACTGTATCAATTTGGAGATAAGTCGAGTCCATAACGCTGACAATATTGCGGGCTACAAATCTAAAACCTGCCAGGGTGGCGTTTCCGGCTGTATCCACCAGCAGTGTGGTGCCGTCAGTATGAGACATTCTGATCTCCACAGAGGATGGATTTGACTCAATAGGGGTAGCGGAGAAATTCATTTCCCCCGAGTTATAACCAGAGGAAAGTACAGCGCTATCATATCGAAGCAACGTGGAATCATAATACACGCGGAAGGTTAAATCAAAGAGGTTCTTAACGTTGAATATGCGAGCATCAACTGTAAAGGCTTTTCCCTCGTCGATTTCAACAAAGCGTGGTTGCAGTTTCAACAAGGATACCTGAGGATCAAGCGTAACCTGCACCGTGATTGCAATCCCGGATGTTACATCCGCCAACTGCTCTCCCCGGTACAGCACGTTGCCTGTAGCGTCCAGGGCTTCCACCACAAAGAGCCGATCAGATCCAACTGGAACTTCCAGTGTGTCACTAAAAATATATCCCTGGTCTTCATAGACTTGAACGGTATCATCAATAATTACCTGATCGTCAGCATAAATAACAATACGCAGACTTGTTATCATCTGGCTAAGCTCAGGGGATGACAACTTGAAACTGAGATCAACTGATGGTGTATTGGTTGTATTAACGCTATTATCGGTGCATTGCACTACGAAAATAATCATCAGTGTTGCTACCAGAGACAACAGCAAAAACAACAATCTAAACCGGGATATATTCTGCATAGTTTTCCTTCTCTTTTATTATTTCATTCCATAAGGATTTATGTCACTTTCATCATTAACGTACAGTAGACACCTTTCAGCCGCAAGAGCTTTCTTTTGCTGACCGTCTACCGATGTTATGGTTATAGAAAAATGATGTTGTAGAAAACAAATTTCATGTTATATTGAAAAAAGTCTACAAGTAATACCTGCCCCAATGGAGGACAAAATGAAATTTGCTCTGTCACTGACTGCAATTTTGCTACTTTCCTGTTTTTTCATAATTGGTTCAGCTTTGGCCCAACTGCCCAGCAGCTATGACCTGCGCGATGTTAGCGGAACCGACTATGTCACATCTGTCAAAAGTCAAACCGGCGGCACCTGCTGGACACATGGCGCTATGGCAGCAATGGAAGGCAATCTGTTGATGACCGGTAACTGGGATGCTGCCGGTGAATCCGGCGAACCAAACTTGGCCGAGTATCACCTTGACTGGTGGAACGGTTTCAACCAGCACAATAACGATGATATTGAGCCCCCTGACGGTGCCGGACTTGAAGTTCACCAAGGGGGCGATTACCGTGTGACAACAGCCTATTTATCTCGAGGAGAGGGAGCGGTTCGTGATATAGACGGGCAGTCTTATAGCACCGCTCCTTTACGGTCTGATCCGAGTTATCATTATTACTATGCTCGTCATGTGGAGTGGTACGTGGCCGAGACAGACCTGAGCAACATCGATCTAATCAAAGAGAAGGTCATGTCCGAAGGTGTTATGGGCACCTGCCTGTGCTATGACGCCTCATTCATGTCGGGGTATATACACTACCAGCCACCAAGTTCCGCTCTTGAGCCTAACCACGCAGTGGCTATTATTGGCTGGGATGATGCTAAAGTTACTCAGGCTCCCGAGCCGGGCGCATGGCTGATCAAGAACAGCTGGGGCGCTTCTTGGGGCGAAAGCGGATATTTCTGGATATCCTATTACGATAAACACTGTGGACAGCACCCGGAGATGGGAGCGATTTCATTTCAGGATGTTGTCCCAATGCCATACGACCGATTCTACTACCACGACTACCACGGTTGGCGCAATACCCGAACCGATGTCTCCGAAGCCTTCAACGCCTATACTGCCCAAGGTGCGGACCAAGGTGCAGAGATGATATCTGCAGTTAGTTTCTTCTCGGCCGATGACAACGTCACTTACACAGTGAAGGTGTATGATCGTTTCGAGAGCGGTGTATTATTGGATGAACTGGCCACCCAAACCGGCCTTTTCGAATATAGTGGTTACCATACGGTCGATCTTGATACGCCCCTGTTGCTCACTGAAGGGGACGATTTCTATGTATACGTCCAGTTCTCTTCGGGCGGTCATCCGTATGACCAGACCTCAGATATACCGGTCCTGCTAGGAGCCAAGTATCGGACTATTGTCGAATCCAATTCTAATCCTGGCGAAAGCTATTACTATGACGGTGTTAACTGGGTTGATCTGTACACTGACGACACGACCGCCAATTTCTGTATCAAGGCTCTCGTGGTCGATGCTCCATTTTTGGAAATCAACTTACCGGATGGTGCCCCGCAGTACCTTACCCCGGGTGAGCCAACAACTTTTTCAGTTGAAATTACTGACGGTGGTGAAATTTATCTCCCCGGTTCCGCCACACTGTTCTATCGTTATGACGGCGGTACGTATCTGACCGAAAGTCTGACTTCACTCGGCGGAAATTTGTTCGAGGCTACCCTGCCGGAGGCTAATTGCGATGATATCCCTGAGTTCTACATCAGCGCCGAAGGCGAAGGTAAATCGCTGGTGCTGAATCCTCCTGACGCACCCACGGATGTTTACACAGCTCTGGTTGGTACACCGTTGACGATCTTGCACGATGACTTTGAGACCGACCTCGGCTGGACGGTTGAGAATCTCGGCGCTTCCAGAGGCTTCTGGCAGCGAGGCGTACCGGTCGATGACGACGGTTGGGATTACGATCCTGCGACCGATGGCGATGGCAGTGGTCAGTGTTACCTGACCGAGAATACGCTGGGCAACACCGATATCGACGATGGATCTGTGCGTTTGACATCGCCGACGTTCAGCCTGATTGATGGTGGGTCGGTTGAATACGACTATTATCTCTATCTGACCAATTCCGATGGTGGTATTGATCGTTTGTTGGTGGAAGCCAATGATGATGACGGCACCGGCACCTGGTTCGAAGTTGCTCGCCATGATACCGATGGCGGTCTGAACTGGAAACATCATGTCATTACTGAGGATGTATTCTTGACGGTTGGGCTCAATCTGACAAATAGAATGGTTATCCGTTTTACTGCTAACGATGATGACCCGCAGAGTATTGTCGAGGCGGGTATTGATGGTTTCTTGGTGACTTCACTCGAGTGTGAAAATGCGTACATCTGTGGCGATGTTGATGGTAATAGTGAAGGACCGGATGTTGCTGATCTTACATACTTAGTGGCTTACCTATTCACAAGTGGCCCTCCTCCTCCAGTAATAGCGGCAGCCAATATCGATGGTGTTACCGGAACAGGCGGACCGATCGATGTGAGCGATCTTACATATTTTGTTGAGTACTTATTCTTGGGGGGTCCGCTGCCGATATGTGAATAGGCAGTAACAGAAGTATTATTCTTGATATATTGATAATATCCTGCGGGGTGATCTTCTGACCACCCCGCTTTTTCTATTTAGGCAATCGAATCGAAGAAGCATATGTGTTGATAAATAAAGAGACTGGTCTGGAATGCTGTAGAAAAAGCTACCCCCGGCAGGACTTGAACCTGCTACCCTCGGTTTAGGAAACCGATGCTCTATCCAGGTGAGCTACGGGGGCATTAACACTTTCCACATCCCCAAGAAACTGTAAAAACGTCGCTTGTCAATTATGAACTGGGCAGTTGTAATGTCTGTAATCTGGTTGTGTCAGCTCAACAAGCGAAATGACGTAACCGATACTCTCAAGGATTAGCGGTGTCAGGTGGAACCCCTCGACAGTTCCGCCGTCGAGCTATATCTCGCGAACTCCTACATCTGACTTGTCAAGTTCAATTGACATAACTACTTATGAAGGACTCTGCTCTTATACTGGCCTGCTGTGTTTTCAGAATAAAAAGAGTTTGGCTGCTCCTTGCGTTACTGATAACATTTCTCACTCCACGTTAATCTTTGAAGAGAAGAAAGCCGACAGGTTAAGTTGTACAAAGGGTAGGGTTTGATTGTCGTCGGTGACGTGGGCGACATTCCTAATTTTATCAACACCGGCTTCAATGTCGAGGAAGAAGTTGTTCAGAACAAAGCGGGTATATCCAAGTGAAAATCGTGTTTTTTGTTCCACTACTCCCGTCGGGAAGGGTTCAGTGTAGTCACCTTCGATATGTGACCAGGGCGCTGTCCATTCAGCATCAATACGACCCTCCCCCTGTCGCTGATGTGAAACGTGAAAGGCCGCCCGGGCATAATTGCCGAACCACCGATACAAGGAGACGCTAATGAGATCGTAGTCGTTGCCTAATACTGCCCCGATGGGTTTGCCGTTAGAAATATATCTATTGCGAGGAAGATTCTGGTTGAAAGTCCAATTTGTCACACGTGTATATGTCGCTTTAATATCTATTTTTGGTATCCAGTCGGCAGCATATCCGCCAATCAGAACTGCGTATTCACTCGGTTCCTCATCACCTTGGGATTTGCGATCAATTTGGAAATCATCTACCAGCAATTGGCCAAACAATTTGAGACCACCGGCAGGTTTAAGATCGAAATCGAAACCGAGAAGGGTGTTGTCATTTTGCCCTTCGTTGAGCTGCGAGGAATGGAAAAATATCAATGGGTTTAAATAATATAACTCTATTTGGCGACCGGGTCCCCCGAAAATAGCGGTTTCAAAGAAGCCTATTCGGCAACGGGAACTCAGATGGAGATCCAGTCGATGGCTGGCGAAGTACCTGTTTTCAAACTGATCAACATCGTCTTCGTCAGGGTTAAGCCCGTCTAGGTGGGCAAGACGATACGAAAGCGTTAGTCGCCCCCAGCGAAATGAGTAAGCCAGTCCATCCATGGATACATTTGAAGCAAGCGCCAGTGATTCTCTCGGTCCCCAGAAAGAAGCGAAGCGTCCAATAAAAAGATTGAATCCGCCTGTATGCACATACGCAAAAGCCTGTTCGACATCTCCTGCGAGTCCTCGCCATTTTTTGCCGGAGTAGTCAGGGTTATCAGCTTTACGTTCATCGAGTCCGAATCTCCCGTATATGAATAGCTTATCCAACGGTTGAGCAGCGATACCGCCGCGGACCGATTCAAACCCTTGAGCTTCTGCGTATTTGATGCTGGAAAAATCCTCCCCCATAAAACCAAACAGCGCTAACTGCCTGCCTGACAATTTACTAATCCATTTTACAGGATCCCGTACAGGAGTAATAAGATTTACGGGGTATGGTCCCAATTGAAAATCTTCCAGCGATCTCTCCAGCGCCTGTATATGCTCAAGCCTATCATAGATAAACTCATATTCCGGACTTCCAACAGGAAGTACACCAGCGGGTACTATTTGTGTTGAAAACGCTAAAAAAGCTATTGCGAAAAGGATGCGTTTGATAATTTTCCAATACATAGAGCTTCCTATGCTCTCAAAACGAACTTCAGTGACATAGAAGGTTTCAGGCACTTTTCGATTAAGGACTATCTGAACGTTTTTTACGATGCGCCTCTTCCTTTGAGAACTGCTGGTAGAGTGCGAGCTAAAATCTTACTATCCAACAACAGCGACCAGTTGTCGATATATTCCAGATCCATTCGCATCCATTCATCGAAATTGATATTATTGCGGCCGCTTACCTGCCATATACAAGTCAGACCGGGTTTAACCGAGAGCTTCCGGTGTTGCCAGGGTTGATATTGTGATACCTCCGATTGTAGAGGTGGGCGTGGGCCAACCAGGGACATCTCTCCTCGTATAACATTTAGAAGCTGCGGGAGTTCATCAATTGAGTATTTTCTCAAAAAGCGTCCAACCCTTGTTACTCGCGGATCATTCTTTATTTTGAACGCAGGACCGGACAACTCATTCTGACTCATTAATTCGCGTTTCCTGTTTTCGGCATCATGGCACATAGTACGGAACTTAAGAAGATGGAAGGGTTTTCCATTAATGCCTGATCGTACCTGCTTGAATAAAACCGGTCCCTTGCTATCCAGTTTAATAATGATGGCTGTAACTAGGGTCAGGGGGAAGGTTATTAGAAGTCCCGCCAGAGCGCCCAGTCGGTCGAGAAGATTCTTGGCAAATAAGCTAAAACGACACTCAGGGACAGCTCGGTAGGTCATAGTCGGTACACCATTGAGACTGGCCAGAACCGGTCGCGCCACAGAGGGTCGGTACATATCCGGGATTACACTAACAGTAACTCCCATTTTCTCCGCAACGGTAACCAGGGAACTTGTGAGGGGAATATCGTCTCTTTCAACAGCCAGAATAATTGCATCCAACTGACCTTTAGCGATGATTTTTTCCAATAGATCGGGGTGTCCGATTAAAGGAATATCCCGATAGCGCCATAGTTCGCTACGATGGTAATCGAGGAAACCCTCAATTGAAGCCTCTAGTTCAGGCGACCTCAGAATTATGTCGGCCACTGACTTGGCCCGGGGACCTGTCCCTACGATGAGAATTCGGTTTTGAAAGGAAGGGGCATCTCCTTTTCTGGAATATTTGGCTATGATTTGCAAGCCAAATCGTGTTAGATAACAATGCCCCAGTTGCAGAATAAAGTTTATACCTATGAAAGCTACAACAATTAAACGATCAACCGGCCACTCCATAAAAAACACCGTTGCCGCTATCCCCAGACTTACTTTCAATTCAGTGTCCACTACCTGCCAAAGGTGTTTGTGCACAAACTTTGCAGTCAGCACGGGTCGTGGCATGCGATTTATGCTCGACAATAAACGAATAGCTATTAGCCCCATCAGAGATTCAAGAATCAACATGATGGGGGACCCACTTGCTAATAGAGTACACAAGAGAGCAACAGAAGATATGATCATGCTTCCGAGTCGCCCGGTGAGTGCAATTAGAATTTTACGAGAAATTCTTTTATAATTCACTTCCCGTCCCCTTTTTTTTCAATTGAACTACCCCAATCCGATAAAAACATCAGACACAGTGTTACTGACAAAGAATCGTCATGGGAGTCGAAGGACTGTGAGTCTGTCCCTTGACAAAATGGTCCTCTTAAAAGGGGATTATCGACATCATCGGTCATATTCTTTATCTTTTTCATATTCAGAACCCATGCCGATAGTAAGTACCCGTTTCTTACTATCGATCAGGACATGTTGCTAAAGTTCATTATTCCCGACTTTTTGGGCGTTTACCTGTCGGTCGCTCGGCGGCATAGGCAATCTCTCTTTTCAAAGATTGTTCAGTCTGGTGACGATTTGTTCCGGAAACGGGATCGTCAATCTGACGAAAACGATTTCCGGTCGGAGCTGCGGTGTGTTTGTCGAGTCGCATCTTGACTGCCCGACGATCAAATGACTTCATTCGATATAGTTTGCTGGGCATCCTTTTGAAGGCGCCGATCATGGCATCGTTTGACAATGGTGATTGAATCTGGTACTTGACGTAGTTGCTCAAATGTTGATATCCATCGAGATTCTCTATTGTCACTTTAGCTCGAGCTAGGTTGTTGCCTACACTGGCCGGGTCTGCTACTCGCAGTAAAATGAAATCGGTTGCGGTCAATCGGCACTGAACCCCAAGGCGATTCAACTCGGTGGCGATTCGCAATCCCTCATCGTGAACTTCTTTCAGGTGGTTCTGCAGGGCAAAATCGTTTACCAAAGTTGCCAGGATAGTCTTTCGTTTTGTGGTGGATAATCTTACTTCAGGGAAATCTTCTTTGATGTGGTCGATAGTGCCTTGAGCAGCTAGCAGATATCCGGCATCGGATGATCGAATTCCAAAGGAGGCGGCAAATGATCTGAGAATCACAATGTTACTATATGATTCCAACAACGAGAAACCGGAGAGGCCAAAATGATCATTGTAGTATTCATCAATGATGAGAGCTCCATTAGGAACAGTCTGTGCTAAATGTTCAAGCTCGGACAGCGAGAAATTGGCGCCGGTGATACGGTTTGGATTAGCTACGTAGATCATATCTTCTGGAGCTGTGACGCTACCAAGAACTGAATCAATATCTCCACTGAAAGGGGAAACGCCTATTGTCTCTTCCAATGTTACTTCAGCGCGATTGGCGGCTATTTCCACATCTGGACCAACATTCCCTGCGGTTATCAGTTTGACACCAGGTTTATAATAAAGATTCAGCAAGCTGGTCAATACATCAGTCGAGTCAGCAAATGGCCATACCATTCCTATGGAAGTTTTTGTTTTCCGTGCAACAAGACTGGTAATGTCGTCAATTGCTACTGTACTTATGCTTTGTAAGGGATTCATTTCTTTACCTCTCGAGGTTGACGCTGTTTTTGATTGTGATAGCCATTACCTACCGCATGCAAATGTTAGCGTTCAGTTGTCTTTGTTTTTTGTCCATTGTCGGGATTGACCTGGAGCGATACTTACCACTGTTTACGAGAGATAATGCTCGGTTTGACTTACCCTCGGGATGCGGTCGTTTTGTTCCGCAGGTAAGCATAGACGGTTGTACCTGTGCAAAGGTGTCTGTCGGAAAAATGTGGTTCATCCGTCTGGCAGTTAAACTTTGGTTCCGACATATCATGTTACTGTGTTTATTGCAAAGGAGGTGCCGCTTGTTTAGTTTTTGAACACTATGTTTGTAACGTGCACTCGTATAACATGATACGCATTGTAGACGTCGCTAAATATGGTTCGTGTTGAATGTTATGTTATCTGTGTTGGTAAAGGTTTTCCATGCCGGAGTGAAAACCCTTCCAACAAAAAACCACCGGAGAACAGTAGAATACTCTTCGGTGGCTTTAGGAAGGAAGGAAATGATATGCAGCAGATATGATCACTGCTGCATGAGTCGTATTGAAAAGTTCTTTCTCCTCTCGGGTTGCGTGTTTTCTAATCACTCAGTTGGGTTGCTCTACAGTTTACTAATCAAGTATACAGATGTTAGAATCCCGGTCGTCGCTGTCAGCATAGTGGTCATTGTCTTTAGCCAATTACGATCCTTCTGTATCCTGCCTGGAACGACAATTACATCTCCCAGCTCTACTTTCTTGCCAAGTACTCCTCCGGAAAGGACTTCACCCCGGGCTCTGATAAGTCTGGTTTCTTTTTTATCAGCCTGTCGTGTGAAACCTCCAGCACGTTCAATATATGATTTCACCTTGCTGCCCTTCTGGTAGCTTATTGTGCCGTTTGAAGCTATAGCGCCAATTATTGATATGCCGGCCGGTTTGAAGGGAACAGTTATCTTGTCACCAGGCTCCAGAATTATATCTCCCCTTTGCCCTTTACTACTCAAGATAAGATCAATATCGATAATGATACGATTAACTGAAGTTAAATTGTAATCAAATGTTTGAGTCTCAAGCTTGTGTCCCAGACTGTCCTCTACGATGTTGTTCGTCCTCTGCAATTTATCAGTGATATCCAGTTGTCCCAAGTTTTGGCCAATTGAAGATCGTTTGAGAATGATCCCTTGTGGAAAAGCAGAAGGGGTAAAACCACCACAACGCTGAATAACATCGTAGAGAGTTTCATTGCGACTGGTCAGCCAGTACTCTCCCGGGAAGGCGACCTCACCCTCAACTACAATACTACTTTTAGGTTGCCACTCGGGAATTCTGCGGATATACAGATGATCATCCCTTTGCAACTCAGTGGTTATTTGTCTATGATCCTCAAGGGATAAATACATCAATGCCACGTTCCCCGTAGAATCAATACGTGCCATCTCAGCACGATGTATGTCAGCTTCTCGATTAAACGAACCAGCCAGGAAAATAAGATCCTCGACGGTCATCTCTTTATATAATGGGTAACGTCCCGGTTTTTTTATTTCGCCTTCGATAAACACATATCGATCACATTCGATTTCATCAATTGAGTATATATGAAGTGAATCCTGATCCTGTAGTACGATATTGGTGGTCTGGTCGCCAGCCAATACTGCTTCAAGAGAGATTGGGATAACCTCTATGCGATGGTTGGAATAACGTCGGAAAATATCAGCCCGAGGGAGATAGACGTCGTTCCGTTGGAGTTGCCCACGCTCCAGAAGATCTGAGACTCTGGTGGAGTCATTTCGCTCGTAGTAGCCGGGATGTTTCACTTTGCCAAATACTGAAACCATATTCTGACGAACATCAAAAATGGAATAAACGGTTATACGATCACCATCGTGAAGGACTTCATTTCGATTTTCATCGCTTTTGAGATTCAGATCTAATACCTGCCATTCTCCATTAGTATCAATACGTTCCAGCATTACTCGGTCGAGGTAGGCTTCCGGTGTAGGTCGTCCAGCCAATTTCAGAAGTTGACTGACTGTTTCCCCACCAGTTAGTTCGAAAATCGCTGAACGATTGACCTCTCCACGAATAGCTGCGCGAGCGCCGGCTACAGGTACAAACACAGCATCGCCAGTCTGCAAACGGATATCATTCGAGTTGTCCCCTTTAAGCAAGAAATCATACAGGTCAATCTCTGCTACAGGATTTCCGGAACGCATCACTTTGATATTACGCAGAGAACCTCGCTGATTAGGACCCCCAGCGGTAAAAAGCACGTTCAACACTGATGTTAGAGATGGTACAGTGTAGGCACCGGGACGTATAACCTCACCAGTTACATAAATACGCATCGATCTGATCTTACCTAACGAGACTGTCAGGTCAAATTCTGAATACACTGTGGAAAGACGATCCCTGACTCGATCTGTGAACTGTTCAAGGGTTATTCCCCAAGCGACCAAATCCCCTGCCTTTGGTAGAAACACCTTGCCTTCGCGGTCAATAGTAAGATTGTATTCGCGTTCCACTCGACCCCAAAGATATATAATGATGTTATCTCCGGGGCCCAGCACGTAATCATTGGCTGATGCGATATCAATAGAAGGGTCTATATCCGATGGATTGCCGAACAGGTTCAGTCCGAATGGTTGTAATTTTTCGAAAGGAACTATGCCATTAGCGGTGTTTTTATTATTATTCGTTGTAATGGTTTGGACAGCATTGTCTTGTGTTACAGGTGTCTCGTTTTTAGGTAATTTTTTTTCTGCAATATCACTTTGCTGAGGGAAAATATGGGGAGTCTGATAATAATCTGTTCCCGACCCAATTTCACCAGCACTGCGGCTTTTTTGGTATAATAACTTGATCTGTTCCTTGCTCAGTGAACTGATATCTTGGGCCAGTAAAACCTTGAACCAATTCAAAGAAATAAGAACAATGACCAGTACAATAATGACGAGGATCTTTTTCATAACATCTTCCTTCCTATAGTTGGACAAAGCGAACAGGTCCGACTCTTTCTTTCAATGTCCATGAATCGTTAGAAGCAAGGCTGGTGCCAATAGGGGGATCACGAGGTAACAATATGTGTAACAACAAGTAATGGCTTATTATGTTATATGCTTAGGCTTGTTTGTGAACTATGAGAGAAAAAATTTCTATAATAAATGTGCTTTTCTTTCCAACAACATATCTGAAATGAGTATAACATTTCTATATAATTAGAAGGAGTGTACTCTCTGAAAACATTTTCGGATTGCAGTTCCGCATTCAAATTTTTACATAAATCGATGTTTTGCTTTTGACAGTTATGGTGACTTAATCGTCACATAAATGTGCGAGCTAAGACAAAAATGTGTAATGGGTTAATCCTTGATTTGAGGACATCAAAAAAAAGGCTTATCTCTTGACAAGCATAGAAGCTTAGCATAAATTCACTTTCTGTTCGTGGATTTGATTGATGATTGTTCTATGTAGATGGATGATTGATTGCGGGTTTTAGCAGGGGTGTAAATCTGCAATCAAACCGTTATGCTGGAGAAGATATTGGAATGAAAAGAAAAATCTTGAGTTGTACTATAAGTACGGAGATGAGGATGGGAATAGTTAGATTCTCTGCTATAGCGCTGGCCATTTTGGTTCTTCTCACGTCCGGGCTTCAGGCCAGTGGATTTGAGAACTCTGGGGTGGGCACCAAGGCAAGAGGAATGGGAGGAGCCTTCCGGGCTGTGGCTGATGACTGGACAGCTGCATATTACAATCCGGCTGGATACGCAAACATATGGGACAACCAGTTGGGAGCCAATCTTGCTTTTGTGCACTACAGAAATGAGATAATTCCAGATTATCGCTGGGATGGTGTGTACGAAACTGGAATGTTCAATGATAAAACCAATTACAACGCCCACGAGATACTCTCTAATCCTTCTGCTGGTTTCATTGTGCGGTTTCCGGTTTGGGGAGAAACGGTGTTTGGATTGAGTGCTTACCAGCCGTTTGACTACAATATCACCTGGGAGATGTTTGAGATGCTGCCGGCTTACAACAGTGTTGCTGGTTTGCCGGGTGATCAGTTCCGTAATAATCTTGATGTTGTAGCATTTCAGTTAACAGCTGCACGTGAGTTTATTGAAGATGAACTTTCCCTGGGAATCGGCGTGCAACTACTCCGGGCGGATTTGCTTTACACCAACATTTTCTTCAGGGAAAATCCACTCTCATCCTCGGATGACCCAACTTATGATGATTTTGCGGACCGACCTTATGATCGCATTCCTCAATGGAGTCGCAATGACGGTTTCGGATATGGTTTTGGACTGCGAGCAGGCATGCTTTGGAAAGCTTCAGAAAAAGTTGATATAGGCGCGACTATTGCTCTACCGTTCCCTATTACTGTTACCGGAGATGTGGAGAACCGCTTCTATATGCCTGACAATCCCACTCTTTGGCAGCAACTACCGGATGTTTACCGTGGTACGGTTGAACATTTGTTCCTTTCAGGACAAACAGTGATCCATCGGGCTAGCTTTGAAGCGAAACTCGATCTCCCACCTTCAATTGGATTGGGAATGGCTTACAAAGCCAGTGAGAAGTTAACTGTAACAGTTGATGCCGAATACACTCTCTGGTCTCAATATGAAGGCTTGGAATTTACATATACCGACCACGTCCTTCCTCGCGGTCCAGCTGATACTTCCGTATTTGCAAGGGAATTCTTTACGGATAATGTTTCCGCTCCGGTAGAGTGGGATAACGCTGGTAAGTTCATGCTGGGAGCAGCCTATGATTATGCGGATTATCTCACTTTATTAGGTGGTGTTTCATTAGACCAGTCCCCGGCTCGCAATGCAGCTCAGTTTACACCGCAGTTTATTGATACTGGCAATAAAAAGGGGTTGAACTTAGGTTGTATTGTTCATATAGATCGTTGGGATTTAGGTTTTGTAACCAGTTATCAATCGCAACCAGATATGAATATAGACGGCTTTGCGGGACTTGATGCCGGAACAGCAGCTCAACGGTTTCCCGCTGAATACAAAGCCGCTACCTATGAAACTATCCTGTCATTTAATTACAGGTTTTAAGGAGGTCAGAGATGCATAATATGATTAAAATTATAGCAGTCTTTGTGACTCTGGCCCTTGTCGTAGCACTGGCCTGTTCTGATCGTGGAACGAACACACAACAATCGACTTTAGATCTACCGATAGCTCCTGGACGACATGATCACAGTTTCTATGATGAAATGATGGTCCAAATCAAAAACGCGCAGCAGATGGTATATATTGATGCATATATTCCCGAAAGAACCTTTAACCAGGATCCGCTACCGCTTGTTATCATGCTGCCCCCGCAGGATGGCACAGAAGAGTATTTTTTCAATCACGGATTAGCTAAAGTTGCGGATGAGTTGATTGCAAGTGGTGAAATTGTACCTATGGCCATTGTCACTCTTAAGAACCATGAGTCTTTCGGTGGCTTTTTCTGGGCAGGGCGTGGAGGAGGAGCTGGGAATTATGACACTCTTATTGGTGGTACTTTACTTGACTTTCTCCATGAAAGTACATTTGGGCTATATACTGATAATCCCAAGTACCGCGGTATCAGTGGTATAGGTCAGGGCGCCTATGGTGCGTTTCGAGCTGCTCTCTTGCACGAAGACGCTTTTTCTTCAATTGCAGTCGCAGATGGTCCACTGGATTTTGATGGCGCTGATGGCGAGAGCGGTTTCATAGATTTGTTCGAAGGTGTGTTGGCTGAACAAGGTTTACTCAATTACGCTCCTGTAAATGATACTGGCTGGACTTACAGGTTCGACAGTTCCAGTGCTTTTCCCAATGCCAGAATGTTTATCGGAGGAGCTTTGGCTTTTTCTCCAAACGATACGCTGGTTATTCCTTTCGGTACAAGAGGCTATCCGTTGGAACCAATTCCAATGATTGATACGTTCCTTGTTGATAGGCTTATATGGATTCCGGATTCCACTTTCTGGGCGTGTAACTCTTGGGAAGACGATATCACTTGTGTTGACTCAACAGAAGTAGAGGGGACAGAATCCTGGGACTTCGTTTACATTGATTCAACTCCTGAATTGGTAGTTGACACATTTATAGACACACTACGTTGGCAGATGGATGATACCGTGACTCTCTGTACTGAAATCGTTGATGTAAAAGAGAACAATTTCGAGTTTCATTTACCATTTGACAGCACGGGACAGCCGTATGAACCCATTTGGGATAATTTCTGGCTCCCAAATAACCTGGAAAATATGCTGAGTACCTGTGGCGACAGTTGTTTGGAAAATGTAGATATTTGGATTGCCACTACTAAAGATCCCAGCGAACAAGATAGAACCTTTGGATATCAGACTCGTTCCTGGATTGAAACTTTGGAATCTCATGAATTATTAGAACCGGAGAATGTTTATGAATACTCCGGCTATGAAGGCAAACCCGCCACAAGCGATCAGTATCTTTACGACTTGTTGCGAGAGATATTGATTTTCCACTCACGTAATTTCGAAGCGGCCGCCAGTGCTGCAGCAGAATAATTTCAATATGTGATTTGTCTAAACCCGGAAGAGTTATTCTTCCGGGTTTTTTTGCCACTTGCAATTATTATTTGATTTAATGTCAGTAGAAACGAATTGGATACTGTAGGAGTTTTGATAACTGCTGCTATGCAGGCCCTAATAGTACCGATAAGTACTTCAAAGTACTGATCTGTGTCTCCGGTTGTTTTCTTTCAAATACAGAAACCGTCCAAACGATACCGAATCATGAAGTAGCCTCTTGGAAAATAAATATTGCCTGTGAATATTCCTAAATGCACTTAGTATATAATGTAGCGTATATGGTTAGAAGCCGTAGGAGTGGTATTTATGTTCTGTCCCGGATGCAAATGTGATTTTATCGGCTGGAAAGGAAAATGTCCTGTTTGTAAAAAAACTATGGTCGAAAAGTACTTTCCCCGGTTCCAACCGCGAGGAAAGATAATTGACTACGAGGGACTCGCGGAGTTAGTCGGTGAGTCAGGGGGTAGGTTGGAAATGGAACTGACTGCTGCAGAAGTTGGCAAAGCGAGGAGATTCCGCTTTCCGTATATAGGATATGGTTTTGCTTGGACAAAGAGAATGAAAGGAAACCAGGACAATTTTCCAGTGGAGCTCTGGACCACTGAAGTTGGAATCGATAAAGTTTGGACATTCCCATATTTTGGACATGGCTTTGCCCGGGAACAAAAAATGATTGGATTCGTTGGTGGCAATGAGATAACTCTCGTAGCAAATGAAATTGCCAGGGAAAAGAAGTGGGGATTCCCGTATCGGGGTTACGGGTATGGTTGGACAATGGAAATGTCTGGCAAGTGCGGGGATTTGCTGCAAGGCAGGCTTATCACCACAAAAGCAGGTAGAAAAAAGGAGTGGCAATTCCCCTACCAGGGATATGGTTATGCTTGGGCAGATAGAGCCACGCTTACTCTGTCGTTAAATAAATGAGTAAACTTAATTTGCTAAACCAAAGAAACATGACTTGTGACTCCCCTGACATAATTGGAATGTTCCTTTACTCTACACTTGAAATTGTATGAGATAACAGCTTAAGTAATACCTTACCAAGCCGTTTCCTTCAGGTGGGGGTACAGTGCAGCGAAGTTACCGGCGTTGCATTTGTTTCTCATATTGTGCTATGCCTCTTAATACCCCTCAAGTTTCTGCCCTTCGCATCCGTTAACAATAGTATGGATCAGTCATTACCATCACAAATTCTTCAGTATGCTTTGGCCGAGAAGCTTGGTGAAAATAGAGTTGGTGAAATATATCAGGCTTGGGATTCAACAATGGAGAGAATTGTGGTTCTCAGGCTGGTACCTGCTGAACTTAGTAGCAACCGAGTGTTCAGAACACAATGCCTGTCTACTTTACGAACGATGGCTGGCATGGCTCATGCCAACATCGGTGGCGTCTTTAGTGCTACCGAGGTTGATGGAAAACTGGTTATAGTCCTTGAGTATATTCCAGGTACAACTCTAAAGGAAATGATAACTTCAGGTCCGCTCGACAACGTTGAGTTCCTCCGAATCGCCATACCTATAATCCGAGGTTTGAAATATGCTCATGAGCATGGTATTGTCCACGGAAATATAAGGCCATCAAATATCATTATAGCGGAAGACGGCGTTGTAAAACTGATGGATTTTGGGCTTTCCCTTCATATTGTTGAAGAAAGTCTTTCGTCTATCGACACTGACCTGAGGGTGGTCAGATACCGTTCGGTTGAGCATGTCCTCAATAGTGATATCACACCAACATCGGATATTTTCTCAATTGGAGCTGTTTTCTGGGAACTTCTTACCAGTAAACCAGCATTTGTTGGGAATTCGGTCCAAGAAATCGAGGATGCCATTCTGAATGGACGATTAGATTTTAATCTTCTTTACACTAAGTACAAACTGCCCGGTGATACGGTTCTCTTGCTCGAGAACCTATTGGCAAGAAAGCCTGATGATCGGTTCAGCAGTACCAATGAACTATTAGTTACACTTGAAGCCATGCAGTCGTTCGAGGAGGGCAATGCTACTCGTACTTTTTTCCATGTCAGACCTTCAACGCCGCGTCAGTATTTGCTGCTTTCCCTTTTAGCTGTTCTGATGGTCATTCTGTGGCTTGTGTTAACGACTGTAGGTCGGTAGAAGGGCGCCAATTCAAAGAGCTGCTTTCTTGTGTAGTCTTACTTGGTTATTTTTCGAAAATGCCAACACACGGTGTCGCCAGTTCGGGTCAGAAAACGGTCACAGGCTACCTGCCCTACTGATCCATTCACCGAATACAGCCAGTACATTCCATCCCCGTTTTCAACAGAGTCGATACCGGTAACAAATACTCCCATAACAGACGATTTCTTCTCCACTTGGTGATTGCTCTCAAGCACGTCGAGGACAGTCATCGATTCAGCTCCAGCTATTTCAATCACAATGCTGTCGGTATAGCCTTCTTTACCGACTGTATCGGAATCAATACCGCCTGTTGTAGAATTGTCATCTACTTTCTTAATGCATGCTAAAGGGTACACTAAACAGACTACAAGGACAGCGATTATCAAAGAGACAGTTTTTTTATTGAGATGGCTCATAGGTCTTTCCTCAAAACCGATTATTTTATATTAAGAAATAACTCAGATTTGCATTATACAAGAGTTGTTTTAATTCTTATATTCTCTTGATTTTGCATTGCCAAGTAGTCATTGATTCACATGGTTTTCACCACAAAACGAACCATTTATTCTAATCCATATTATAAAAGAACGGCATAATGATTGCAATAACAGTAAGACTATCAAGTGCAACTTTCCCTAAATTCGCTTGCGGAATTTGATTGCTGTAGCTATTTTTGAGGCCTGTTATCAGACTGTCTATTAACAGAAGTGCTGTTGAGGATTGTAGATTATTAAAATGGAAAATACATGTCAAATAAAGTGATTCAAACATGAAAGAACTACTGTCAGGAAATGAAGCGGTCGCTCGCGGTGCCTATGAAGCTGGTGTCAAGGTAGCTGTGGCCTACCCCGGGACCCCTTCAACGGAGATACTGGAAACGCTCGCGGCTAAATACCGATCGATATATTCACAGTGGTCTCCGAATGAAAAGGTGGCTTATGAAGTCGGTATTGGCGCTTCGCTCGGTGGAGCGAGGACACTGGTTGCCATGAAGCATGTGGGTGTCAATGTCGCAGCCGATCCGTTTATGACACACTCCTATACAGGTGTCAACGCCGGGTTTGTGCTGATATCGGCTGACGACCCCGAAATGCATTCTTCGCAAAACGAACAGGACAACCGCTTCTACGCTCGTTTCGCTCAGGTACCGATGCTGGAGCCGTCGGATTCCCAAGAATCAAAGGACATGCTCCTTATAGCACTAGAAATATCCGAACAGTTTGACACGCCGGTTATGCTGCGCATGACTACCCGCATTTCACACTCCAAGGGTATTGTAGAGCTCGGCGAACAGGTAAATATCGAAGGTGAAAAGTTCGTCAAAGAACCGACTAAATACGTTATGGTTCCCGGTAACGCATGTGGCCGCCACATTTTAGTGACCGAACGTTTGGAAAAACTCAAAGAGTATTCCGAAAAAACGACATTGAACATAATTGAGAACAACGGTTCCAAAGTTGGCATCATCTCTGGTGGTGTTGCCTATCAATACGCCAAAGAAGTTTTACCAGATGCTGATTACCTCAAGCTCGGTTTTAGCTATCCGCTTCCAATGAA
>QNAG01000004.1 GCA_003641415.1 Candidatus Zixiibacteriota bacterium
AGTTATAAGTGTTGAACGACGTGACCGTTTTTCAATCTTTGCAATCAGGCTAAACTCAATATCAAACTCAATATCATGATATTCTCCGTCAAGGATCTCCCATGTGTATTCCTCATCGTTATCCCACCGGATATCTCCCGTGAAGCTCTCCCCTTCTTCTGTGAAAACTGTTCCATGCAATCTTTGCCCACCATCAAATTCATCATAGCCTACCTGGCGTGACGCTTCCGTAAAGTCAAGCCGGTCAAATTCGTCCCAATCAACTATGACTTGCCCAAACCCTGGATCAGAGATAGTAATCCCGCGGTTGTCGTCATCCACGTCATTTGATCCCTTCAAGATCATCTCATCACCATTAGTAAGAGTAATTGTCGCTCCGCTGGAGGAGTAGCGCTCTATAGAAGCAATCTTACCAAATTTTATTTTTCTATCCCTGTTACGGTCCTCACCATCTAAGATATCCTTAGTAAATAGTTCATCCACATCCCAGCAAACATAACCGGTGTACTTGTCGCCCCGACGAGTTGTAAGAGTACCATAAAGACGTGTGCCCAGATTGGATTCCATCCCTGATCCAGCCGGCATAAAATCAATCGATTCCAAATCATCCCAGACCAGTTCAATCTCCCCCTCATTTTTATCTTCTATAAGAATCTCGCGAATACTCGAACCGATATCAGTCGACCCGTTTTCAAGCTCGATTTCTTTACCAGATTTCAAAACTAGCAACACCTTGTCGTCGTCTATTACTTCAAGAGTCCTGATATGGCCAAATCGTATGCCCGACTGGGCGCTCGACGACCAACTCCAAGAAGTATTGGATCCTTCTCCTATCTTGATACCAAATATTTCGATAGATGTCTCTCTGTTACGGTGTCGCCTGCGCTTTGATTTCCTCTGTGTAGACTTAGGTATATCTTTGCTGCCGTCGAGTACATCTACCCAGTTGGCCTCATTTTTATCCCAGCGAATCAAGCCCTCATAGACGTCCCCATCAATGGTTGCGATCTTTCCATATATGCGGCCATCTCTTTCTCCTGCCAGTATACTTCCTCCCAAAGCAAATACTATTACTATCAGAAAAGCAGTCATCCTGGGCATAACAATATTCCTCCGTAAGTCGTTTTTACGTTTTCTTTCTATCAGGATATACGAGGACTATTTGATAAGGGTTCATTAATAGAAGATTTTTTCAGCGTGAAACTCGAAACTAAGGATAACTTATTGAATGCTAACCCCTTAGCGCACCAATGCCATTTTACCAACTTTCGAGAAACCATTCCCTATAAGCCGATAGAAATAGATACCCGAGGGCGCCTCGCGAGTCCCATCGATAATTCCATCCCAGCCAACAACATGGCTACCTGCGGAATAGATGCCATCTGCAAGAACATCAACCCGTCGACCTAAGATATTGTATACCTCCAGGCAAACTTGCGTTCGGCACGGCAAATCAAAGCAAATAGTCGTGCCGGCATTGAATGGATTTGGATAGTTTTGCTCAAGTCGAACTTGTTGTGGCAATTGAATGGGGACTAATTCATTAACAGGCGTTGACTCGCCTATTTGGATGTCACCGGCAATTGTTACGGGCGTTCTTTCCGTGCCACTGGCAGTAGTGATTCTTGGGTATAGACTGTCATTATTGAGAGTATCAATGCAGGTCGTCACATCAGCAGCAGCAGTCGTAAAGTGTACTTTGCCTAACAAATATTCGCCCACGCCCATAAACATGTCTGGGAGCATACTATTCAGTCTGACTGCAAAAGACGCATGAGCTGCATCAATCTGACAGTATTTGTCCATATATAGCGGAAGACTACCTCCAAATACGAACGAGTCCACTATAATGTTAGATGTATCATAACGATAAGGAATAAATAACTCAGACACCTGAGAATTAACTAACATAGTCATCATGACCGTTCCCTGATCAAAGGGTTCGACATTGGTCGGCTCAATCATGACGGTATCCACGAAATCTTCTATGTATTCGAGTTGCAAATTAAGTCTTGTCATAATATTGAAAGAATTACTATCAACAAAATTAACATAGGTATCCCACATTCCGGGCACCAGCCCTGCAGTGTTTATAGATAACCGAACAGTGTCATCATTACCTCCTGAATAATGATCAAGGACCAACCATAAATCCTGCGGATACGCCTGCCATTCTGTAATTCCTCCACCAGTATTTTGCAGCACTACAAATGTATCAATCTCTTCCGGCGAATTGCTCGCTATAATAATATTTTCCGGTTCTACTTTAATAAGAGGGATATCATTGCAAACACTCAATAACACCAGTACAGTGTCAGGCGAATTGGCCGCAGAGCCGGCATCAATAACCACAAGTGTAGCATAGTTTCCTGCTGTCAAACCAATGGAGTTCACCTGAAGTTCAAGAGAAGAAGGTGTTGTTCCCGATGTTTCAGATAACTCAAGCCATGAGGCTTCTTCAGAAGCCGTCCATTCAAGAAAGCCGACACTACTGTTTGTTAGCTGGATTGATTGAGTTACAGTTGTATCCACACCCTCAAGCGTAGTTACAGAAATGTTGTCTTCTGATACCTCAAGCACACCTGATTCTACTTCAAGACGTACAGCTACAATTGCACTGGAATCATGATTTAATGTATCTATAAACATTATTGTGCCTGTATAGGTGCCAAAAGCGAGAGTATCTGTGGCGATAGTAACACCTATGCTGCTCGGTGTCTCACCATAACTAGGAGAGAAACTTATCCAGCTATTGTATGAAAATACCTTGAATCCGATCTTATTATAGCCGACGTGCTCAACACTAACATACTGTACTGGTGGCACTCCCTCGCCTTGTTCCATTATAAAATCCAGAGAGGTAGGCATAACAACCAATTCGGGATCATTGTATTGCGCAATAGAGGCATAGATATCATAATTTCCGTTTCGTCTATCAACCCAGGTGACATAACGATGGGTGCCATCGATGGCGATATCTGGTTTCATTTTGGTACTGTCACCTGATGTATCAGCGACAAAATCTACTTCGCGCACAAGTCCATCGACATCAATCATCTGTCCCATAATTCGCCATGAATGTGAAGTTGAGTCAGACCATACAATTCCAACATTTCCCATCCGATCAGCCGCTATGGCAGGATATTTCTGAGATCGAGATGTAGTATCGGTGTTAAGACGCATATTGCCGGTCACCGGATTCATGCTGGTGTCAAATTTGGCACCAAAAATATCAGGATTGCTAGGGTAGGCACCATTGCGATAGTCTACCCAGACGACAGTAAAATTACCAGCGCCGTCAGTAGCGACATCGGGAAAAGTCTGTCGTTTTGTATCACTATCAGTATTAACCTTAACATTCGTTCCTAAAGCATTGCCGTCTGCATCGAAGCGTTGTACGAAGATATCGTCATTGCCAAAACGGTTATCATACCATGTAACAACAAACCACCCTGCTGCTGCGGTTGACACCCTTGGTGAGTGCTGCTGACTGGTACCAACATCATCATTGACCTTGAAGCTGCTTCCGATCAATGCTCCGTCAGGGCCAATAAGTTGACCATAAATATCCCAGTTTCCGTTAAATCTGTCCGCCCATACTACTACACCAGCTCCCCAAGCAGAGAGAGATATATCGGGATTTTCCCGACTCCAGTCCTGGTAGCCCGGTGTAACATTAACATTCTCTCCAGTCGGGACCACACTGGTATCAAGTGGCACATAAAATATATCTGGATTTGTGGGATACCCGTCAGTACGATAATCCTGCCATACCACCCCATAATGGCTCGATAGATCGACTGCCAATGCCGGTTGCGCTTGCCACTGAGGAGGTAAATCATCGTTTATTTTGATATTATCGCCAACAGGGAATCCGCTATCGTCATATCGTTGAAGGTAAACATCGTTGGCTCCCTCCCGCTTGTCTATCCAGACAATAGCAAAACTGCCATCAGGCGCCACAGCTATTCGGGGATCACTCTGTTCAGCCACTCCGCCATCAGTGTTGACTATGAAATCTATCCTGTCAGCTAATGCTGTTTCACAGAAAAACAGTAAAAATAAAACAAGGAATATTTTGGTAATAGTTCGTATTGTTCTTAATTTGACGCTATTTATCATGTGTTTTCTCCCATCATGCATTGAGCGACAAGTCCTATTGTTCAATTATTATGTCGACAGAATTGTGCAAAAACTAAACAGGTGGATGTGCTTTATTATGATTCGTATTGAAACGATTGAGATAGGAAAAACTCTGCATTTTCTGTTCACCTCCTCCCTTCCCCTGACAGGGATTTGGGACGATATCATCACATGGTATATGGGGAGATGAATTTATATTGGTTTAGAATTAACTCTCTGAATGTCTGCGTTAGTTTTATTGTTTCTGTCTTAAACGATAGATATTAAGGCCAATCTCATCCGCTTCTTTATGAGCCATTGCTTCCGCGTCATTATTGAAGCGTTCCTGATCGTGTTCCTTGAGCTTCTCATAAACTTTTTTCTCTCTTGAAGCTTCAAGGAGCTTCTTGCGTTTCTTTCTTTCATTAGTTTGCAGGGCAGACATCAATTCACGACCGGCGAGATTGTCTCGCCGTAGTTTTAGCAAATATCTTGAGTACACTAATAACTCCGCAACTGAGACGTTGTTAGTTTGTTTCTGCCGCTTAGCTTCAAGGGTATTTTCACTCTTATGCGAGATAGCTTCAAGCTCCTTTACCTGCCTTAATACTTGCTGAGTAGCTTCAGCCAATTCCTTCTGGTGTTGCTTTTCAATGTGTTCTTTGACCCTAAGTAAGGTCTGCAGACGAAACTTGAACTTCTTCATCGTTCACTGCCTTGTTTTTCTCACCACCGAGGATGTCATTGAGTTGGTTCAACGATGCCTGGTGATCGGCCAATTCGGATATTCCCTGTCGGAAGCAGGCTTCAAGAGGTTCAACCTTGGAAATAGCTTCATCGATCTTGGCGTTGGATCCTTTGGCGTAGGCTCCAATATTAATTAGGTCTTCATTCTCTCTATAGATTGATAGGAGTTCACGCACCTGTCCAGCCTTGGATAATTCATCTTCAGTACAGACTTCCTTCATAAGGCGACTGATAGAGTCAAGAACATCTACTGCCGGATACTGATTTCGAGCTGCTAATCGTCGTGACAAAGCGACATGACCGTCAAGGATGGATCGCACAGCATCCGAAATCGGCTCATTGAAATCGTCGCCTTCAACGAGAACAGTGTACAAACCGGTGATTGAACCCTTTTTCGTTTGACCCGCTCTCTCCAGAATCCTTGGCAACAAAGCGAACACTGAGGGGGTATATCCTTTGGTGGTTGGCGGTTCACCGATAGCGATACCGATCTCTCGTTGTGCCATTGCGATTCTGGTCAAAGAGTCCATCATCAACAACACATCCTTACCCTGATCACGGAAAAACTCAGCAATGGTTGTAGCTACAAGTGCTCCTTTAATCCTGATCAGGGAAGGTTGATCGGAGGTAACTGCTACAACAACAGTTTTAGCCATCCCTTCCGGCCCAAGATCAGATTCGATAAATTCGCGAACTTCTCTCCCTCGTTCACCGACCAGAGCAACCACGTTGACATCGGCTGATGTTCCGCGAGCCATCATACCTAACATAATCGACTTTCCTACACCCGAACCTGCAAAAATACCCATCCTTTGACCTTTGCCTACAGCGCAAGTAAGGTCAACAACCTTGATTCCGGTTCGTAAGGGTTTTTTGATGCGCTGTCGCTCAAGAGCTGGAATCGGGTCAACATTAATTGATCGGAAGCTGCGAGTTATCAATGGTCCATTACTATCGATTGGTTGACCCAATCCTCCAAGTACACGCCCCACGAGTTCCGGTCCGACAGGTATTCGGAGTTGCTCGGAAGTTGACGTAACTATGGCTCCAGGCGTAATCCCCTGGATTGATCCCAAAGGCATCAGCAGGATACGATCATCGCGAAAACCAACTACTTCCGCCTTGATTTTTGAACCATCATCCCGGTTCTCAATATTACACAGACGACCGATGGATACAGCCGGACCAGCTGCTTCGATTACCAGCCCTACAACCTGCGTTACTTTGCCATAGTGAGTAATTGTCCTGGCATTAGTAATACGATCGGCATAAACATCATAAGGCAGGTAGCTCACTTATCCTCCCCATTGGACAGAAGGGTTCCTTCGAGAACTTCAAACTGTGATTCGAGTCGGGCATCAATATCACCATTGGGAGTTTCAATGAAGCAACCTCCATGACGAACACGCGGATCAGAGGAAATCGTGATTTCCTTAATAGCGGCTGCCCCTTTAAGGAAACTGTCAATATTTTGCTCCACAATAGGCAGATGGTCTGGATGAACTCGAATCTTAATTCGTGAACGGTCTATAAGCGTATCTATCACTCCAGAGATCATCTGGACTGTGGACTCCGGGTCAACAGTAATGGCATCAAAGGTAACTTTTTCGGCAATTTGAAGTACCAGTTCCAGAACTTTCTGTCGGGCTTCCTCTAAAAGGCTTTCTCGCTGTGTAAGGGTATCCTGAATAGCGCCGTTGAATTGCTGCAGGACTTCTTCAGCCTTAGTTAACCCTTGCTTCAATCCGGCCTCATAACCCAACTCGCGACCTTTCTCCCGAGCTTCATTGAGGGCTTGTTCATGGAGTTTCTCTATATTAAAAACCTCTTCGATAGGGATAAACTTGGCGCCATCACTATCAGTAATGATTGAGACAACTGGAAACATTTTTGCCAGTTGCTTCTCGGCCAGACTCTCCCGTTCAAAATCGAGTTGCTTTTCCCCCACAAAAACAGTTGGGGCTATTTTGGTGTAACGAATAAGCTTAGACAATGATTTCCTCTTTACCGCCACGACCAGAGATAATAATCTGACCCTCCTCTTCCAGACGGCGGACAGATTCTACAATCCTACCCTGTGCCGCCTCGACATCGGACAAACGAGTGGGACCCATGAACTCCATTTCTTCGCGGATCATTACTGCAACTCGCTCAGAAACGTTAGCGAAAACCTTCTGTTTAACTTCGTCGCTAGCTGCTTTTAGTGCAATAGCAAGGTCCTTGGTCTCGACTTCTTTCAGCAACCGCTGCATTGAGCGGTCATCCAATAAAATGAGATCATCGAAGACAAACATCATATTTTTGACCTCAGCGGCCAAATCCGGATCTTCTGCTTCGAGTGATTGCAGTATATTCTTCTCGGCCGTACTATCAATGAGATTTAGGATTTCTGCAATAGCCTTAGCACCTCCTGAAGCTGACATAGCTCCGCCCGCTGACTGATCAAAATGACTGGTCAGTGTTTGCTCAATCTCCTTAAGAATCTCTGGAGCAATTTTCTCCATAGTAGCAATTCTTAGGGATACTTCAGCTTGCAATTCCGGGGTAAGCTCCGATAAAACAGCCGCTGCATGTTGCTGATTTAGTTGTGTGAGAATCAGGGAAATGGTTTGCGGGTGTTCGTTTTGTAGAAAACTGGTTAGTTGCTTCGGATCAATGTCTTTCAGGAGAGAGAAGCCGGTTGTTACAAGTGAAGACTCCAGCCGATTCATTATCTCAAGCGCCTTGTTCCCACCAACAGCTTTCTCCAGAATCTGTTTGGCGAAATCAACACCTCCCTGCGAGATATACTGACGAGCCATAAATATCTGATAGCATTCCTCAATAACCTTTTCTTCTACATCTGGCGGTACGTCCCGTAGATTGGCGATTTCAATAGTAATGGCCTCTAAATCAGCTTCGGAAAGTCCCTTAAGTACCAAGGCTGATACTTCGGAACCAAAGGCGACCAACGCTACAGCAGCCTTTTGAAGAGGATTCATGTCTTCGTAGTTCAACATGATTTATTCTACCATCATAGTTTTAATAACTCTGGCTATTTCTTCCGGCTGGTCCTTAGCTGTTTTCTGCATTTCATCGACTAGGCGCGGTTTTCGCTCTTCCGGTACAATTCGCTGAATCTCCTCCTCAGCTTCTTCCTCCTGATGTGCTTTTGCCTTTTGCAGCACTGGAGGACCCGGCATTAACTTTGATAATGTTGCAATAAGCTTCGTGCCCTTTTTCTTAACGTATAGGAAGATAAATGCAAGGAGCAGGAAGTAACCAACTTTCCTTGCGATATCCATGTAAAAATCTCGCTGATAAACAGCATCAAGAGCCTGTCGATCCTCATCCAGGTCCCTTCTGTCAAAAGCCAGGTTAACCATCTCAAT
The DNA here is from genome assembly GCA_003641415.1 of Candidatus Zixiibacteriota bacterium. Classification (GTDB taxonomy): domain Bacteria; phylum Zixibacteria; class MSB-5A5; order GN15; family FEB-12; genus B120-G9. Next base: position 8,241 of record QNAG01000004.1, read on the forward strand.
TTGATCATTACGCTGAGGATCAAAACCAACGGCATTCTTGACAATAGCAGATAGCCGATCCAATTCTTCTTGAGGTCGCGGCTGGTAAACCATTGTTGTTTCACCATTTTCATTTTCAACCGGAGAGTAAATCCCATCAACAAGCACAGCAACTGACAATCGACTTATAGAACCCACAGCTTCAACAAGATGCTCACTGGTTTTATTTAGCTCATAGTTTGTAATAGTCGTTTCACTATTATCTTCCTTTTGGCTTTCATTCGATTCCTCAACCTTATCGCTGGTTGAATTAGAAGATTTGGTACGCTCCTCACTTCGAACGGATGGAGCGTTGGGATCAAATGTTTCGGAGGTTCTCTCCAATTGCTGAAAATTAAGATCAGCGGTAAGACGAACAACGGAATTATCAGGGGACAGCACATTGTCAAGCATTGATTGTGCTTTGTGCTCCAAATATGCCTCAACCTGTTTTCTAACATCCAATTGTGATGCTGTTAAACCAGCGATAATATCATTTTTCTGACCTGATGACAACAGATTCCCGTCATAATCAACAATAGCGATATTCTCAGGTTCAAGCCCTTCCACAGACGAGGCCACAAGGTGGGAAATGCCATTAATCTGGTGTTTGGTCAGCCCACCACCCTTGAGTTTCAATAATACTGAAGCGGTGGCAGCTTTCTGATCCTGTTTGAAAAGACGTTCCTTTGGCATCACAATATGTACCCGAGCAGCTTTTACTTCTGATAACTGCATGATAGTTCGAGTGAGTTCACCTTCGAGGGCACGCCTGAAATTCAAATTCTGAAGAAAATCGGTCATCCCCAAATTATTCTCATCAAAGATGGCATAACCGATATTCCCCTGTCGCGGCAACCCTTCAGAAGCCATTGAGAGTCGCACTTTGTACACGTTGTCTGATGGTACTGCTATTGTGCGCCCACCATCACTAAGGTTGTAGGGGATGTTGTTATCAGTAAGGTATCTAACAACCTCGCTGGCTTCGCTTTCATCAAGATTGGAATAGAGTGGTGCATATCTTGTATCGTTGAGCCAACCAACCACAAGAATAGCGCCTACAATTGTACCAGCCACAACACCAAATAGCATCATGACCTGACTGGCCGTCATACGGCCAATCCATTCACCTATCAACTTGACAAACTGTTTATATCGCTCCATGCTCCATCCTATGCTGTTTCAACGACCGTCCATGGTCTCTTTATAATGACTGCCGTTAGACCGGCATGCGTATAAGCTCCGAATATGCGTTTAATAGTTTGTTACGAATTTCAAGAAGTAGGTCCATAGCCACTCCTGCTTCCTCCGCCTTAATCATAACCTGATGCAGTTCCACAGGGTCTCCTGCAAGGAACGAATCTTGAAGCTGAGCCGATTCATTCTGCAAACCGTTTACTGATTCCAACAAATTTGAGAATACTTCGGTGAAGCCTGGTTCATCCTTCAATTCAACTCCGTCTTTCGAGGGAGTAACTGTAACCTGATCCAGAATACCGGGGATAACTCGGGTTATATTAATGGGTAAGCCAGTCATAATCACACCTTGAGGTCAATAACTCGCCCTAAAGAGTCTTCCCTATTACCGGAGTCAACATCTCGATTGAAAGAGGGACCAAATCTGTCGGAATCGGCATAACGACGAAACAACATATCCAATGCACTTTTTTCCTCCGTACTGAGGAAATCAGCGTAGCTTCCCTCGGGTGCCTTGATAGCAACTTCAGAACGAGCAGTTATCTCTTTAGGAGAAATAGTCAATGAACGTTCAGGCATTCCTGCTTTCTCTGCCTGTGACGGGATATTCTTTCGCTGGTTATTTAGTTGTTGATAAGACTGAATCCCAATGGGATTGATTTTCATAGTATAAACCTCACATTTCCTATATTTCTAGGGCGTCTTTGGCCATCTGCTTCGCAGTTGATATCGCTACTGTATTGGCCTCATAGGCTCTGGAAGCGGCCATCATATCCACCATTTCGTTTACTATTTCAACATCCGGATACTTCACATACCCCTGTTCATCTGCATCAGGGTGAGTTGGATCGTGAACCAGACGGTACGATGATGCCGGGTCGACAGCTTCTTCCTGAATCACAGTAGGAGCTTCAACTTCTTGATGAAGTTTAAGAGAATGTCCCCTGATATGACATGAGTGGGTACGGTTAAGCCGTGTACCAGCCTTTTTCACCATGTGTCTGAAGCTGGTCGGTTCCTGAGTTTCGGATACAATCACTCGATGGCGACGATACGGACCACCTTCTTTGGTTCTGGTCGTTTCAACATTAGCTATGTTTTGCGCTGTTGTATTCATCCTGGCTCTCTGAACTGAAAGCCCTCGGGATGAAATGTTTATCGCGCCAAGTATTCCTCCCATATCACATCCTCTACTTACTCGTAATCGCTTTCTTTAGACCTTGGAATTTGCGCTGCAACAAGCGAGCAGCAACAGTGAATTCCAGTTCGTTTCGTGCCAGATTGGATATCTCATGATCGATATCTACTGCGTTTAATTCTCCCTCTGTTGTCTTCGCCAAAGTTACTTCTGGTGCACGTTCTTGATGCTGCCCAAGAGATATGTGTCCTGGATGAGTTACAGAACCAGCCAATTGATGTGTATCACCCGATATCCGGTTGAACTCAGCTTTGAAGTCAATGTCTTGAGCCCTATATCCGGGTGTGGAGACGTTAGCCACATTACCACTGATGAGTTTATGGCGATAAGCAGACAGATCCAGAAACGTCTCGAACTTTGGCAATCCGAACCTGGTGTATAAGAAACCTGCGAGCTTATTCGTCATATATCATACCTACTTGCTTTACCTCATCTCATGGTAAAGCAAGGGGTGTGCCATGACGTTATTCTTGGCGTATCTTGTTGTTACCCAAGATATTCCATGAATTTCCCGTCGGTTAGATTTTTTCAAAAAGAGGATTAATGGAAATCATTTCCGATTCAGAGGGAACAAATTACTGATTAGCTAAACGGTACATATCTGATGAGGGTTCTTTGACGGATAGCTCCATCGTAAGTATAACTATATCCACCCGCCGATTCATGGCGCGGTTTTCGATTGAATTATTTGGCTTAATAGGACGATACTCGCCATATCCAAGCGCAGAAATCCGATCAGGAGAAAAATTGTGTTCGTCAACGAAATACCGTACAACCTCAGTCGCACGAGCCGCCGACAGTTCCCAGTTGGAAGGAAAGCGACTGGTAGCGATATCACGATCATCGGTATGTCCTTCTATCCGAATATGATTAGGGATATTACTCACCTCATCGTAGATCAGGTCTAACACCTCTGTGGCGCCAGATTGGAGAGTGGCCGATCCTTCGGAGAAAAGAGCTCTCTCGACAATATGTACAATAAGGCCACGTTCAGTTAGCTCAGTCTGCACATCTCTGAGTTCTTTGCGTTGTTCCACCTTTTGCTCTACAATTTTTTGCAACATACGCAAATCGCCTAGTTTGAGAACACCGTGACCCTTGGTAGACACATCAGAGTTCGTCTGATGGAAAACACTCTCTCCGCCCTGTAGAATACCATGAAGAGCATTAGACATCTGTCCAAATCTCTTGGCATCTATCTGCGACATAGAATACATAACAACAAAGAAAGCCAGGAGAAGAGTTATGAGATCAGCATAAGTCAAGAGCCAACGTCCAAGATCCTCCTGATCCTCGCTTTTGTTTTTCTTATGGTTTCTGCGCACCAGCTATTCCTTGAACCGATGCGTTGGGGCAATAAAGGAAAGTAACTTGGTTCTGATATTTCGAGGATTCTCACCAGTCTGAATAGCAAGAACACCTTCAGTGATGAGTTCCAAATGTGTGAGTTCCTCTTCATGGCGCATCCGAAGTTTATCAGATAAAGGGAGAAAAAAGAGGTTTGCTAATCCTACCCCCCATAAGGTAGCAATGAAAGCTGCCGCAATATGGGTAGCCATTTTTGAAGCATCAGAAGTGCTGCCCAAAGTATGGATAAGTCCCAATACAGTACCAAGAATCCCCATCGTAGGTGCAAAGCCACCCGCTTTTTTGAAAAAGGAGATACCGCGCTTGTGACGTTCCTCAATCTGTACAATTTCCATCTCAAGAATATCGCGCAATGATTCTAAATCAGTTCCGTCAATGACCAACCTGATAGCTTTTCTAAAAAATGGGTGTTCTATTGTCTTGAGATCGCTTTCCAAACCAAGAATACCTTCACGTCGAGCCTTTTCCGCTAATTGCACCAATCTGTCGATAGTATTTGTCAATGATATAGACCGATTCCAAGTGGCTACTTTGAGATAGTGGGGAATCTGTCGTACAGTGTCAAACGAGGTTGTAATTGTAGTCGCGCCTAAAGTTCCCCCAATCACGATCATCATAGGGGCGGTCAGGAAGATAGCTTCAAGATTACCACCTTCGAGAAGATAAGAACCACCAACAGCGCCAACCGCAATCACTAATCCGAGTAGTGTGGCAAAATCCATATGTAATACAGACCACCTGTTTAAAGATCAAATTAGCTATTAAGCACTCTGTGCTATACGTTGTAAATATCGGCAGGATTTAGAAAATGTGAAGTCTGTTTAAGATTTGAGCAATCGAAAAATCTAATATGTCATTACCTTATTGTTTGCCAGTCAAACCATACTCTACCAACTTATTGCGAATTGTCCGGGCGGATACTCCCAAAGCTTCGGCTGCCCGGGTCTTATTGCCATTAAACTTCTCAAGTGTTTTTAAAATAAGATACTTCGAACCTTCTTCCAGCTTCATTGGTACTTTTAACTGTGGCACACCATCAGCCACTCGACCGAGAGCAAGATCAGCAGGAAAATCATCATCCGTAAGAATCTCCGAATCACCCGTAACTACTGCTCGTTCAATCAGATTCTCGAGTTCCCTCACGTTGCCTGGCCAATGATAAGACATCAAAAGATACATAGCAGATTTGTCTATCCCCTTTACGTTACGTCCATTCTCAGCATTAAATTTGCGAATAAAGTGGTCAGCTAACAGAGCTATATCCTCTCGTCGCTCTTCAAGAGGAGTAAGATGAATGGGAATAACATTCAGACGGTAAAAGAGATCCTCACGGAACTTGCCTTCGGATATATACTGCTTGAGATTGCGGTTTGATGTTGCGATAAGGCGGACGTTAACGGATATCGGAGTGCTTGACCCAACTCGTTCGAACTCTCTTTCCTGAATGACGCGCAAAAGTTTAGATTGCAGATTGTAAGGCATCTCGGAAATCTCATCCAGCAACAAAGTCCCTCCATCGGCCAACTCGAAACGACCCCTGTGAGTTCTCTTGGCATCAGTAAAAGCGCCCCTTTCATGACCAAACAATTCTGTTTCCACGAGGTTATCCGGAAGAGCAGCGCAGTTCAATGTAACGAAAGGTTTGTCCTTACGATCAGAGCTGTAATGGATAGCTCTCGCCACCAGTTCCTTCCCGGTACCAGAAGCGCCAGTAATCATGACTGTCGAACGTGCACATGCCACCGATCTGATCAGATCAAACACTTCCCTCATAACACATGATTTCCCAATTATATTCTGGAACTTGTGCTCTAGATCCTGACGCATAATTGCATTCTCAGAACGTAAGCTAAGGACCTCTGTTATCCGCGATAGAACATGTTCCACAGTTTGCGGAAGTACTGGTTTGATCAGGAAGTCATAAGCACCGTTCTTGATAGCTTTGACCGCAGTTTCAATAGTACCATAGGCTGTCATAATCACAACCACCGAATCCGGACTAACTTTCTTGATTCTTTTGAGTACATCAATGCCATCCATAGTATTCATTTTCAGGTCGGTCAATACAATATCATAAGTTCGTTCATTGAATGCCGCCATAGCTTCCTCGCCTGAGAAAACTGCTTTACAATCGTGACCAATACGGCATATGGTCTCTTCCATCAATTCGTTAACAAGAGGGTCATCATCAACAACCAGAACCGCGTATTTCATGCTTTGAGCTCCCAATCAAGGGTCTTTATTCTAATCGGTAGCAACAATCGGAACATCGCCCCACCGTTCGGTGTATTCTCAGCCACAATATTTCCACCATGTGCTTTCATTATTTTCCAAACTACAGCCAGTCCAAGTCCGTTTCCTTTCGTTCGCGTCGTGAAGAACGGTGCAAATATCTGCTCCAAATTTTCCTTTGGAATTCCCGGACCATTGTCTGACACCCCAATTCCCAACAAAGTTTCCTCTGATCCCAGTAAAAGTCGTTCACCACCCCGTAAGGCTGCTTCCTGTTTAGGGATAACATGAGCATCAATTTCGATGCGTCCTCCATCAGAGAAGGATTCAATGGCATTTGTGAAAAGATTGCAGAAAACTTGCTTCATCAATACCGGGTCAACACTCACAATAGCTGTTCTTTCTTTCCCTGACAAAATAGAATCGATTGAGAACTCAACTCTACGCACTGCTTTCGGGTTATTTTGTTTAAACTGACCGATTGCAGACTGAACTAAGTCACAAAGAGCAACCTCAGTTTTGTTGGTTTCCTCTAATCGGGCGTAATCCAACAGAGTGGTAATTGTGTGATTTAGTGTATCGACTCCACGCCTGATATTGTTAACAAGGCGGAGTCGAGGATCTGACTTGTCGATATCTCTGGACAGTAAAGCAGCAAAACCGGCAATTCCCGAGAGCGGATTACGCACTTCATGAGCAATGGTTGCAGCCATCTCTCCCATTGCTGCCAGGGTATTCAAACGGGTGAATTCCTGTTCCATCTTCTTTATTTTGGTCATATCCTGGAAAACTTCCACAGCTCCCGATGGTTGTCCCTCGTTATCACGCATAATAGCGGTCGAAACCGAGAGATAGAGCCGAGTTCCATCAGGCAGGTCGATCTGCCGTTCTGTAGAATCAACAGGACAAGCTCTCTCAACTGATCTAAGAGCATTTGCCTCGGCGGGTGTTCCCGGAGGCACACAATCCCGGTACAGCTTTCCAAGAACCTGTTTGGCATCTATCCCAAGAATGCGTTCTGCAGCCCGGTTGACATGCGTTATCTGACCCTCTTTATTCACCGCCACTACCCCGGCCGAGATAGTGTGCAAAATACCATTCAGGAATTCCGTTACCGTCAAATTACGCTCAGAAACTTCAGAAAGCTGGCTGTTGGCATCGGCCAGCTTTCGATTTTGCTCTGTAAACTCTTCTTCAAGTTTGATATACTTGCGCTGGAGAGCGTTAATCACCCGGGTAAAAGACGCGTAGGATTCAGTAAAACGTGAGACCTCATTGATTGCATCAGTTGGCTCAGTTGAATCAGTTGGATCCAAAAGCATGTTTTGTTTGTCATCCATAACATGTACCATACATCATTATGCAGAAAACTATAGGGCGGGATTGGTTGTATTCAACAAAAACTTGTTTAGAAATAAGAGACTATTTCTTGGGCAACATGATCAATAGGAACGATGTGATCACATATACCGGCTTCAACCGCTGCGCGAGGCATTCCATAAACAATACATGATTTCTCGTTCTCAGCAATAATGATGCTACCTTTTGACTTCATCTTTCCAAGTCCAATAACGCCATTATTGCCCATGCCGGTAAGGACCACACCCATTGAAGCACCTCGATATGAATCCGCCACAGAGTTCATGAGGACATCAACGCAAGGCTTGTACAAAGCATCTGATGGTTCGGTCGAGATAACAACTTTGGCTCGAGCACCCATTTTCTTCACTGTCATCTGCATGCCGCCAGGGGCAATTAATACCGTCCCTGCTTCTACAGGGTCGCCATCGGCAGCTTCTTTTACATGCAACGTTGATAGAGAATCGAGCCTCTCGGCCAGTGATTTTGTGAACATAGCAGGCATATGCTGAGCAATGACAACACCTGCCGAAAGATTGCGTGGTAAGCGTGGAATAACTTGCGCCAGTGCTGGCGGCCCACCGGTCGAGGATCCAATAGCTACGATACTAACAAAATGATTGCGCTTTTGTATTGCCTTAACTGGACCGGTAGGCAAACTCGTTGAGGGTGAAAGACTTCCCTTTCCAGACTGCTGATTTTTCTTCTTTAAAGTTTGAGATATCCTGAAACGTGACATCAATATGGACTTACGCCTGACAATACTCTTAATCTTTGCGATTAAATCTTCTTTGATTTTTACAACATCCAGACTGACGTAGGATGATTGTTTTGGAATAAAGTCCACAGCTCCCATGTCAAGCGCATCAAGAGTAGCTCGGGCACCATCCGTAGTCAAAGATGATACCATCATCACCGGAAGAGGATTGCTATTCATGATTTCACGCAGAGCAGTAAGACCATCCATGCGGGGCATCTCAATATCCATAGTGACTAGGTCAGGTTTGAGATTGCGAATCTTTTCGAGACCTTCTTCCCCATCACGGGCGGTACCTACTACTTTGATAGTCAGATCAGATTCCAGCATCATGGTCAGGGCTTTACGCATGAATGCGGAATCATCAACAACCACAATCTTTATTTGCTTTTCATGTGTTGTATTTTCCATGTACCGACTTCCAGTTAACTGATCTTCCTGGCAACGTTGAACAAACCAACAATATCTACAATTAGTCGTATCCGACCATCTCCGAGGATCGTAGCACCGGCAACTCCTTCGGTCGAGCCGAGATAGCTTCCCAGTGATTTTATAACCGCTTCTTCCTGACCCAGGAAACGATCGACAATAAGTCCCAACTTTTTCTCCGCTAATCCTACAACTACAATGTACGGTTTCTCTGTCATGATAAATCCACGAGGATTGGCGCTAAGGATGTCAACCAGGTTGATTATTGGTATAATGTCATCCCTTAAACGTAGAATCGGACGCTTATTGACATAAAATACTTCGGAGTGTTCGGTTTTGACCGTTTCCAAAACAGAAGACAGAGGAAGAATAAATACTTCATCGTCACACTGAACCAACAGACCCTGAATAATTGCTAGCGTAAGCGGTAATTTGATAGTAACAGATGAACCCTTGCCAACTTCCGAATCAAGCTCGATTATACCGTTGAGCTTTTCGATATTGGAGCGGACAACATCCATCCCAACCCCGCGCCCGGAAACATCGGTGACAACCTTGGCTGTTGAGAATCCTGCCCCAAAAACAAACCTGTAGATTTCCCGATCTGGCATTTTTTCAATAGATTCTCTTGTAGCCAGACCACGCTCTATAGCCTTTTCCTTGATGGCTTCAATCCCAAACCCGCGACCGTCATCAGTGACCTTAATCACAATATGGGATCCTTCCTGACAGGCATCCAGACATACAGTACCAACGGGAGTCTTGCCGGCCTTGGTACGCTCCTCTGGGGTTTCCAGACCATGATCACAGGAATTTCGGATAATATGAACTAAAGGATCGCCAATCTCTTCGATGACAGACCTATCCAACTCTGTAGTTTCACCGGTTATTTTCAACTCTATCTGTTTATGTGTTTCGCGCGAAAGATCACGTACCAATCTTGGGAAACGATTGAATACCTTGCCAACAGGCTGCATACGCATTTTCATCACAGCCATCTGCAATTCAGTTGTAATAAAATTGACTGCTGTCGCTGCTTGATTCACTGACTCGAGTTCGTATTCTCCCTCGTGGTCCCTGTTAAGTCTATTTATTGACTGCTGTAAACTGTTGCGTCCCAATACCAACTCACCCATCATATTCATGAGCGAGTCAAGCCGATCAACATCGACACGGATAGTCTGCTCACTCGACTTCTTGAGCATCTGTGGTCGAGAGGGCTTCCCGGGCAAATCAGAGTTCTGAGGAAATTTATCAGCAGTGGATTTTCCTTCAGAAGCAACAGGATTACCGGTCTCTGTGACAGGGGATTCATCCACCACATTGTCTGGTTGGCCCACGGTTACTAAAGTATCATTTGTTTGCGATACTTCAGATAAGGATACAGAGGAATCACTATCCTTGTTTTCTGCGACAGGAGATTCCTCTTTAGGCACGCTTTCCTGACCTTCAATTGTAGCATCCAAACGAGCCATAATATCTGTCAGGTCGAGTTCTTCCTGATTCCCCTGACGCACATTATCCAGAAGTACTTTAAGCAGATCAAGCGATTCGAGGAGAATATCCATTACTTCGGGAGTAACTACCATCTCAGATTTCCGCAATTTGTTAAGTATATCCTCCATGCGGTGAGTCAGGGTAGTAACCTGCTCAAATCCAAGAAAGCTGGAAGTTCCTTTGATAGTGTGTGCTGCTCTAAAAATTTCATTTAGCAAATCGAGGTCATCGGGTGAGACCTCAAGTTTGACGAGATTGTTGTCCAGAGAGGAAATTAGTTCATCCGCTTCAACCAAGAAATCCTCAATGATTTCCTTCATCTCATCCTGTTGCAGTTCCATATCGTTGGACATTTATCAACCTTTTACTTGTTATTTTCCACTCGAAAAAAGTGAATCAATATCGGACTGGCTCGCTTTTTTATCTGTGTAATCGGCGTTTGGATCATACGCGCGTTCTTTCCGTGGTGAAGCCGAAGCTGGTACTGCATCTTCCGTTTCCTGCGAACCCTGGATAACCCCAATAATTGAATGCAAACGATCCTCAATGTCTTCAAGAAGACTGGCAGCATGATTCATTTGCTGAGAAGTAATGTCCTGAAACTGGAGAGCATCCATAATAACATAGGCATCCTCGCTGTTCAAGTTGACTTTTTCAAGTAAAGTATCTATGGTAGGCACTATATTAGAAAAATCACCACTGATGGTATTATCCTTAATTTTCTTCAGCCCCTGCGACACTTCATCCTCACGTTGTGTGATTTTTTCCACCTTGTCCAACATTTGATGGGTTGCGACTTCGGTTTGTTCACTAATCTTATCAAGTTGTTCAGTGGCTTTGGGAACCCTTTCCTGGGATTCAGATAACGGATTGCTCAACTGCTTGAATTTGCCAACCACTTCGTTTATCGACAACGCCAATGTGACAATTTCTTTTTGCATATTCTTATACAGCTTTTCGCTGATGGCCATAATTACCTCCTTGATGATGTCTTCGCTAACCGTTCAAAACCTGTTGTATTTTTTCTTTGAGAGTATCCGGCGTGAACGGTTTAACAATGTAATTGTTTACTCCCGCTTTGAGCGCTTCTACAATGTCATCCTTGACCGACCGAGTAGTTACCATTAAAACCGGCAGACTCTTATATTCAGCCATACCACGGATAGTATTGACAAATGTCAGACCGTCCATCTCGGGCATATTCCAGTCAGTGATAACAAAGTTAATATTTTCGACTTTTAATTTGGCAATGGCATCCTTGCCATCGCTAGCCTCAATCACGTCAGGGTAACCTGCGCGTTTCAGAGTATTGATGATAATTCGCCGCATGGTGGGGCTGTCATCAACCGCAAGAATTTTCAGGTCTGCCATGCTACCTCCCTTTACTTATTAACCAGATGTTCATTTCAAATACTTGGATACCTCGTCCAACAGCAGTGACGGTTTGAACGGTTTGACGAGGTAAGAACTGGCTCCAATCTCCAAACCCCGATCACGATCGTCAACAGCATCTTCAGAAGAGAGTATTATGATCGGCGTATGCGCATGTTCCTGACTCTCTCTCAAGGTATGAATGAGACTGTACCCATCCAGGTTGGGCATATTGAGATCAGTGATAATCAACGCGATCTCTTCTTTAGCCCCCGATATAGTTTCGATTGCCTCCATACCATCGTTCGCAGTCAGGACATTGAAGCCCTTGTTCTTTAAAGAAAACGAAACGAACTTTACAACAGTTGGGGAATCGTCAACTACCAGGATTGTCTGTGCCATTTACCTTATCCTATACCAATAGTTTCACATCATTTTTTAACTGTCATCGGTTTGATCTTACTCAACAGATCAATCGCTTTGGAAGCTCCAGTAGTGGCGCCTTGACTGGACGCTCTCTGCGTTACATGTTTTCGCGCCCCAGCAAGGGTAGCCGACAGAGCCGGCCTGGACTTCGAGGTACCAGAATCCTCTTTCTGGTAAACCAGAGCATTCTTAAAATACACCAGTTTAAATGATTTGGAGATACCGTGCAGTGTTTCCGAATGACCTATGTAAAAATATCCCCCCGGTCTCAGGCTGTTGTAATAACCTCGGACAATCTGCTTCTTCACTTCATCTGAGAAATATATCATTACGTTCCGACAGAAAATAACATCACAGTTAGAATTGAGCGAAATCATTCGCGGCTGGTTGAGGTTGATGAAGGAGAACTTCACCATTGCCTTAATCTCTGGTTTCACTATATATTTATCACCAGATTTTGTGAAATACTTCGTTAAGTAGGTAGGCACTATGTTACGCAGAGTAATTCCGCTGTATTCTCCTTTACGAGCTTTTTGAAGTACTTCTTCGGAGATATCGTTGGCCACGATTTCCGATTTCCATCCTGGTAAGGTGGCTAGTTTTTCCTGTACTATCATGGCAAGTGTATATGGCTCTTCTCCGGTAGAACACCCTGCTGACCAGATTTTAATCGTCTTGGCGCCACCTTCTTTTTGTTTTTTATCAATAATCAGAGGTAAAACTTCTTTGGAAAAAGACTGCAACTGTGGCTCGTTGCGAAAGAAACTAGTCTCATTAGTGGTCATAAGATCCATCAAATGGTGAAATTCCTTCATTGAAGTGTCATACTTAACGTGGTAGAGATAATCCTTATACGTTTTGATGGACAGTTCACTTACCCTTTTGCTTAAGCGGTTTTTCACCAAGTACATCTTGTTTTCGGCGAAAAAGATACCGCTCTTTTCGTGAATGTAGTCGCGAATCATTAAAAAATCATCACGATTCATATCAAGATCTTGGGTTTTGTTTTCTAGCATCGTTGGTCCTTGTTTACCTGATCCTCAAATCAAGAGATCAATCGCCCAATCGTCATAATCTATCTTCTGTTCTCTCTCCGATTTCCAGTTGTGCTTTAATTGTTTTGTATAATCGATTGATATTAAAAGGTTTGGTGATATAGTCAGTCACCCTGCAGCGCAGTGCTTCCACTGCTGTATCAACCGATGGATAGGCTGTCATAATGACGACCGGTATGTCTGGGAATGAAGAACGCATCTCGGAAGTTAGCACCAACCCATCCATATCCGGCATCCGAAGGTCGGTCAACACAAGATCAATCTTCTGTTTTTCAAGGATATCCAGAGCTTTCTGACCATTCTCCGCGATAGATGTCTTCCATCCCTGCCCCATGAAGAAATCATAGAGTAGATCACGTATCAACAATTCATCATCAACTATCAAGATTGATTTTTCAGCCATTAATGAGCTCCTTCTAATAAAGAAACCGCTTCCTGCACGGCCTGGACAAGATCTTCATTTTTCTCCTGTCCAAGTTTGCGAATATCCGAAAGAGCCTCGTGACAACCGAGTTGCGCCAAAGCCTTTGTAGCAGCGATTTTAATAACATCCTGATCATCGTTCAGATACGGACGAAGATACTCACCAAACTGCTCACAGCCAGTCTCGGCTATAGCATTTATGGTGTGATACCGCACCCATATATCGCCATCATCCAACAAGAAACGGATATCCGCAACAGCAGCTTCCCCTTTTATAGACATTAAAGCAGACACCGCAGCTTTGCGCACACCGCTATTCTCATCATTGAGTGATACCAGCAAAAGATCAGGGTTCACGTCCTGATTGATTTTAGATAGAGAATTAAGAGCCGATTTCCGTATTGTCGCTTCAGGGTGATTGACAGCCTTTTGGAGCGGTTCCACTACCTCGGTCTCGCCAATCATCCCGAGAGCCGTAACAGCCAGCCGCTGTCTTTCTGTACTCTCGTGGTACAGATCGGCAGTGAGCCTAGCCGTAACTTGGGTACCGCCCACAATTATAAGAGCACCCAGAGCAGCCTCCCGTACGTCCGGATATGGATCATCCAAACCAGTAAAGATAAAATCTGCATTTTGTTCTGAACACAACCAACCAAGCGACCGGAAAGCTGCTGAGCGAACATGCCCCACTTCATCCTGAGCCAGCTTATGCAACGTTGGTATAATTTCATCATTGCCGGACATACCCAAAATCCATGCTATCTTTGCCCGTACTTCAGGATCCTCATCGAAAGCAAATTCTACAAGCTTCAGAGCAATATCCTCATCAATATTCTTTTGCAGGATATTAATAATAATTATTTTCGCCTTGGGCGATGCCTGGGGGAATTTCTGCAGCATAATATCTAAAGCTGAAGCTTCCATCTGACTTAGGGCATCAATGAAACGTTCCGAATCCTCCTCATCCACCGAGTCCAGAACGTCCAGCACGGACTCTACAACGTTATTCCCATACCAATGGGACAAACTACTAAGAGTGAAGTCGGTTATTATCTTGTCTTTGCGTTTAATACCATCAAAGAGATAGTCAACGAAGCGATCAAGCGGCAAATCTTGGTTCAGTTTTCTGCCATTTGCCTCGCTAATCGTAATTATCGCCATCAATGATACTTCGGCAATTGTTGTATCCTCATGATCAAGTAGAGGGATCAACCGCTCGATTGAATCCATCACACCAGTATGCCCGATAGCTTCAATCACAGCGTACTGTATCATAGGATCATCAGCTTCCAGGAAGTTGTACAACTGTTCCAGTGTGTCCGGATCACCGATTTTCCCTAAAGCCTCAATTGCCTGAAGGCGAGCATCTTCAATCTGTTCAAACGCTTTTACCAGATCAGGGATGGCTTCCGGTGAACCGATCTCACCAAGTGCCTCAGCAGCAGATACGGCAACGTTGATGTTATTATCCCACAATCTTTCGCAGAGAGGACCGACAGCAGATTCGTCCTTTATCAAACCAAGTATATCAACAATGAATTTTCTAATGTCGTAATCATCATCAACAAGGTTATCCACGAGCGGCTGAACAGATGTTTTGCCAATTTTTACGAGGATCTCAGACGCCAGATTGCGAGTTCCGATATCCTCATGTCCCAGAAAACGTATCAGAAGCTGGGCTCCGATAGCGCTTTTCATCTGAGCAAGAATATCAGCAGCGAGCTCGCGTATCCCTAAATCTGGATCTTCGAGCGCAGTAACCAGGCCGGCTACAGCTTCATCCTGATCACAGGCACCAAGATTTTTTACTGCCTCTTCGCGTTCGAAGAAATCCGGCGATTGTAACTGTGCCAGCAACTCCCCGATTCTCTCGATTCCATCAGTCATGAATCATACTCCCCACATGGGTATTTAAAACCCTGCTCAGCTGGTTGAAACTGTATTATAGGAGTTCAGAGCTTCTTCTTCAATGGCATAAATTTCAAAGATATGCGATAATTGGGTAATATCAAAAATCTCCTGCACATAACTGGCCAGATTGGATAAAGTTAAACGACCCTTTTTCAACCGCACTACCTTCATAATAGAAACAAGGGATCCCAAACCAGAACTGTTGATGAATTCAACGCCACTGAGATTGAGATGTATTGAATACTTCTCTTGCTCGAAAAATCCCTTGATTTGCTCTTTCAGTGCAGTTCCGCTTGCAAGGTCCAATCTCCCATCAAGATTGATGATAACGACCCCGCCTTCTTCTTTGGCATTAGTTCCCATAATATCCTCCATATATGCTTATTTAAGTATCTTTGATTCGTAGTATTTCTTTCGGTCAAATTGGATAGAAACTTTAAGACCTCCCGATTTTGATCCTGAAAAGATTAAGCTGGTTGCGTAATGTCTCATGATAGCTATACCCCGACCATTTTCTGAAAAAGGGTCTGGAACCGGCCGATCGCCACTAAGATCAATATGCCTTTCACCCTGATCAATAACACTTGCCTTTACTGTTAAAGGTGTAATTTCGATCTCTACTTGAATTGTCTTGCTCAATTCTCGTTTGTTACCGTGTACGAAAGCATTGACGAATGCTTCCGATACCGTCAACATGATTGCTCCGGCCAAGCTGTCCTCTATCTTGTGCTGAGCTAGAATCGACTGCAGATTATCCATCATCTGTTCTTCTGACTCAGGCACAGATTGGTATGTATGTCGATACATGGCCATAATCAGTTGACCTTTACTTGCAAAATCGTAAAATCGTCGTGTGAATCTTCAGAAGCGCCTTCGTTGAAGCGATCTACCCATTCTTTGACCTTCAGGCAGAACTCCCCGGGGTCAAGACCAATCTCTGCAGAAAACGCCTGTTCGGCACGCTCTCGGCCAAACAAATTACCATGATCATCTTCAGCCTCAGTCAATCCGTCAGTGAATAGGAAAAGACGGTCTCCTGATTTAACAGATCGACTTCCCTCCTTGAAGGGGATTCCGGAAAACTGCCCTACTATAGGCCCCCCCTCGGCAAGTTCATATATTTTACTCTCATCATCACACCAGAACAACCCCGGAAGATGTCCTCCATTACAATAAGTAAGAACTCCCTGTTTAAGATCAAACTTCGCAAAGAATAAGGTAATGAACATCTCTCGTTCCTTAATAATCTCTTCTACGAGCAGTTCATTGAGCTTGGAAGCTAACTCACTAATAGAAACATTCGGGGTTTCAGTCACAATAGATTTGATAATTCCTGATGCTGCTGCCATCACCAAAGCCGCCGGTACTCCCTTGTTCGACACATCTCCCAATACAAGAATAAATTTGTTGTCATCAAGCTGATGAGTTTGATAGAAATCACCTCCGACTTCCCGGGCAGGAAAGTACATAGCCCCAATTTCACAACCGGGAATATCATCGATATTCTGGGGTAGTATTGTCTCCTGAATCTGGCGAGCAATGGACATTTCCTGCTCAATCTTTTGTCGCTTAAGTTGCTCTTCCATAAGACGCGAGTTATCAATAGCCACAGCGACAAAATTCAAGAGCATCTCAAGGCTATCTTTGTCTTCTTCCGAGTAATCTCCGCCGTTCGCCTTGTTAATCATGAGCATTATTCCATAACAGGTCTTAGCGGTCTTAATGGGAAGACATATAATTGAATCAATGGAAAGCCCTGACTCATCCCTCAAATCCAATTCATTGAGAATAACAGTCTCGTGTGTTTTGTGGCAATAGGAGGGAAGGTCCATTCCATCTCGGTACATAAGTGTTCGGACAAAGCTTTCCTTCACACCCCAAGAGACCTTCAATTGCAACTTGCCACCTTCTTCAAGCATAACAAGACCGACTTCTCCATCAGCCACCCTAATGGCCATATCCATAACTACCGAGAGGACAGCATTGATCTCATGGATAGAAGTAATCACGGCCCCCATAGTAGCCAGATCTCTCAAGTCAGCCTTCTTCGATTCCAGCTTAGTCTCAAGCTCATCCAGTGCAGTTTTTTCTGTCAGCGACATAGACATATATATCTGCTATCGTCAATAACAGAGCAGAATTAACAAATAGCTGAATAGATCGAAGGAGAAATATGATATATCAGATGACAGGGGACAACGGACTATGTGATTGAGCTATTTACGTTTGAACTTGAGCCGGAATGATACTCCCTGAAATCCATACTCAGATCGGATTTGATTAGCTATGTAACTTATGTACGTCTTCTCAATCAGTTTGGGTTGATTTATAAATATGATAAATGTCGGCGGAGCCACCTCAGATTGAGTAATGTAGTTAAACTTAATGTATTTGCCCTGACGGGCAGGTGGATGGTTGCGGGCAACAGCTTTCTGCAAAAATATATTCAGCTCGGATGTAGGGATACGCCGATGATTCTCGACATGAATGGTCTTCACTATTGACAAAACTTTACCCACGCGTTGTCCCGACAAAGCCGAGATATATATCAAGGGCAGATAGGCATACCTGGCCAGAGTGTCTTTAATAGCAAGAGTAAAGGCATCGGCAGTGTAGGAGTCTTTCTCTATCAGATCCCATTTATTCACAACCAACACGGCTGGTCGTCGACTGGAAATGACCTCTTCCAGAATTCTCTGATCCTGAGACGTAACCTTGTCAACAGCGTCTATTAAAACAATCGCAACATCGCAGTTATCAATAGCTCGACTGGTCCGCAAAGCTGTGTAGAACTCGACATTCTCCTGCACCTTGTATCGCCGTCTAAGACCGGCAGTATCTATCAGAATGTACTTCTGCCCATCGTATTCGAAACTTGTATCAACAGCATCGCGGGTAGTACCAGCAATAGGCGTGACAATGAGTCTCTCCTGACCAGTGAGTTTATTAATAAATGATGACTTCCCTACGTTAGGGCGCCCTACAACCGCTACTCTGATCGCCGTTTCCTTCGCCGAACCTTTCTCCTCCTCAGCAGGGAGTCTTGCAACAACAACATCAAGCAGATCGCCGACACCACGACCGACAGTAGCCGATACGGGCATTGCCTCCCCTAGCCCCAAAGCCATAAATTCGTATATTTCTACTTCTTCCCGGTCGGAATCAGATTTATTAGCCACCAGCACGCAGTTTCTTTTCGCTCTGGTCAAACGATTGGCGATAGCGCGATCTGCCGAGTCAATTCCGGTTTTAGCATCGACCAGAAACAGGATAAGATCGGCCTCATTCAATGCGAACTCGGTCTGATCGAATATCGAACGATCCATTTCCTCCTCAGCATTGGGAATTATCCCTCCGGTATCAACCATGCGGAAGTTTACTCCATTCCAATCACAAACAGCATAATTACGGTCGCGAGTTATTCCCGGCCGTTCATGGACCACAGCCAGAGGCCTTCGAAGAAATCGATTGAACAACGAGGACTTGCCAACATTGGGGCGTCCCACAATAGCCACTGTTGGCATGCTCATACAAATGCCTCCTTTATTGTAGCAAAGATATTATACTTTCCAACAAGCACTGGCTTGTCAATGCGATGGCAGAATTGTTCCAAGGTGAGATTATCGAGAAATAAGTCGTCGTTATTAAGGCAGTTGGGAGGGAGCACAATAGAATCAAATTGGTCGCGACAGGAACTTACTTCACGCAACAAATCCTCACCCGTCAGCAAGCCCGATACTGTAACATTGTTGCCCCAGAAACGATTTCGAACAGGGTGGATGTCAAGAGAGAGGCCCAAACGTTGCGTTACATATTCTCCCACATATTTAGAAAGAAAAGGAAATGCTGATTTGCCTGTTAAGAAAATGACGCGCTTTCGTGATTTGAGTCTATCGAGGTACCGCTTGCGGCGATTGAACATAGTAATGGCCTCTCGAGCCATACCAATTCCATTCTCAAACTGCGGCATGTCTTCATATTCACACCTCTTTGGGAATAGCTGGTTTGCTAAAACATAGAACTCGTCAGCAGGCCAAACGAAGCGTGTATCAATCTGACTTAGAAACCGCCGTTGAAACGAATGTAATTGATCCAGTATTTCATTTGCCTTCAAATGTGTATAGGGACTAATGTCAGGCAATTTGTCGCGGTACCTGGTGAGGCCGACCGGAACCATAGCCAAAGAAGCTACTCCGGGATGCAAGTTGGCCAGATCATTAATTGTGTTTTCCAAGTGTTCCCCATCGTTGACCCCGGGACAGAGAACCACCTGCGTATGCAGGGTTATACGATTATCTGTAAGAAATTTTAGACGAGGTAAAAGCGGGGCCAATTTGGAGTTGCGCAGCATTTGACGTCGCAGTTCATCATCGGTTGTGTGAACCGAGATATACAGAGGCGACAGGCGTTGCTGAACAATTCGCTCAAAATCATCATCGCTCATATTTGATAGAGTAATGAAGTTTCCATGGGTAAAAGAGAGCCGATAGTCTTCGTCCTTGACATACAAAGACTGACGCATCCCTTTTGGTTGTTGCTGTACAAAGCAAAAAATGCAATTACAGTTGCAGGTGCGGATTTTCGGTTCCTCAAAGGTTAAGCCCAGTTCGGATGCTACATAGTCATTAAAATCATATTCATACTCGCTACCGCTCTGACTGATAAAACGAATCGTTACCTGTTCCTCTGAAGTTTTGAAGCGGAAATCTATTGGGTCCATTACGGATTGATTATTCACGGCAACAACGGAGTCCCCTGATTTGACACGACCATATAAAGGTGAGGAACAATCTACATCAATAATTCGCATCTTATACAGCCATAAAAATACAGCGGACGAGGAGGTTCGAACTCCCGACGTCAAGCTTGGGAAGCTTGCATTCTACCACTGAATTACGCCCGCTATCTAATCTGTAACTTTTATGAATGTACCGGCTGGATTAACGTTTGTCAACAAGCATCCCGTCGGCCGTATTATAAATAGCCTGCTGCTATAATACTCGGAAACATCTTTCAAAAAGGTAACGCCATCCTTAGATATCTATTGCTATAAAGACTGCCAGGGTAACTGTGAAATTCGTTCTTAGACAAAAAAATACGCCATCAGGGATTCGAACAGGCTTGGCCTGACTTTGGGACCCGCTGATTAAGACCTAAAAAAACACCATCAATATGGTGGATCACCCGGCCAAATGGTGAAAAACTTCTGCATGACTCTGATTTATCTGAATGTCTCCCTTGCTTCGTCGGCACACACCTTACGTACAGCACGGATATCTCGAGATGCAGGATTCTTCCAACCTTGCAGGCACAGTACTGGTGTTTGCATCCTGATCAGTGTTGATTCCATTTCATCCAAGTCATCTCCAACGGTGCACACGCTGACTTCTAGATTATCTGACATCCACTTGGATAAACGGTCTTCCCCCTTATCATCAAATCTGTAATTGGTGACGTCGGATTTTGATTTCCCATGACCTCGTGGAATGGCGGTCAAATCAAGTTGATCTTTTAGCAG
>QNAG01000005.1 GCA_003641415.1 Candidatus Zixiibacteriota bacterium
CAGGTGAAGTTTCTACCGAACGCCAGGTCCGTCTTGCGGTCGATCAGGTATCCGGACTTATCAGGAACGGGGAGAAAAAATTAGCTGTAGTAGCCGGACCGGTGGTGATCCACACTGGCGGAGCACATGATTTGTCACAGTTGATCGAAAACGGCCATATCCACGCATTGTTGTCGGGCAATGCCCTGGCTGTGCACGATATCGAGAATGCCCTCTATGGCACTTCTCTTGGGATCGACAGCAAGACCGGTAAGCCGGTCGAGATGGGTCACCGTAATCACCTGCGAGCGATCAACGAGGTTCGCCGCGCCGGATCAATCGCCAACCTGGTGGATGAGGGTACTCTGAAAAGTGGCGTCATGTATTCAGTCATAAAAACGGGCATTCCATATTCTCTGGCGGGTTCATTGAGAGATGACGGCCCTCTTCCTGAAACCATCACCGACATGAACAAAGCACAGGAAGACTACGCCCGAATTCTCGCTGATGTTGACATTGTGATGATGTTGTCAACGATGTTGCACAGTATTGCTGCGGGGAATATGTTACCGGCACGAGTGCTGACAATCTGTGTGGATATCAACCCCGCTGTGGTGACGAAATTGAAGGACCGTGGATCGTTGCAGACGATTGGGGTTGTTACCGATATTGGGTTATTCTTGCACCTGCTGACGGAGCGTTTGGAAGAATAGCGACTTTGTTACTCCCGTTAAATTGACCCTCATATCTTGGAAGTTATCACAGAAGTGTAATCTCATCTCTCATCGCTGTGGAGGGACAAGATTGGTTTCCTCTACCTTCGCATAGCGGCGGGCCTTGTGTCCGCCGTTAAATTGCTGGGAGACAAGCCCTCAGCCTACGCGCGGGATAATAGTGCGATCAAGTCGCCCGAAGTTTTAGAGGGTAAGATTGGTTTCCTCTAACCTCAACCTCGCGTAGCGGCGGGCCTTGTGTCCGCCGGTCTCCCGTTCTGGTGCGACACAAGGCCGCACCCTACGCGTGATAGGAATGGTTGCGGCACAGCCGCTGGGAGACAAGCCCTCAGCCTGCTATGATAATAGAAGTTTTCGTAGCCCGGAACCCCTTGGTGGTTCCGGGTTGCTAAAACTTCCAGTGACATCACATTTTCAAACTTATCTGATGAGAATTCACTATATTTACAAATTATGAACGATCGAAACTACAAAACTATCAGACTACAGACAATAGGCTGTCGGCTGAATCAATACGAGACAGAAAAAATTGCTGCTGAGCTATGTCCGTATGGGTTCAAGCGAGTTGGGAAAAATGAACCGGCGGATTTGACGGTTATCAACACCTGTACCGTTACCCACCGCGCCGACTCTGATTGCCGCTACCTTATCCGTCGTGCTCACCGTAGCAATCCCGATGGAAAAATAGTTGTCGTGGGTTGTTATGTTGAACATGAGCCGGAACGACTGGCGGCTATAGAAGGTGTGAATGTGCTCATCAACAATAGTGAGAAAGCGGACATTGTTCGAATTTTGCAGCGTAAGCTTCCGGAGCTTTTTACGGGCGAGCCTGACAAAAATTGTGAAGCTAACGTTGGTCAATTTTACAATCGTAATCGTGCCTGGCTGAAAATCTCCGATGGCTGTAATCAGCAATGTTCATATTGTCTGGTAACAATAGTCAGGGGAATGCTGGTCAATCGTTCCGCTGGTGAAATTGTAGATGAAATTAACATGCTGGTGGAACAGGGATATCGGGAAATAGTGCTGACCGGGGTAAATATAGGTTACTACCGGGACAGGAGACGAAAACCAAATATAAAAAATCTCGCAGGGTTGTGCGATTTGATAATTCGCGAGACCGACCTGTACCGTATAAGGTTGTCATCGATTGAACCGCAGGTAGTAACAGACGACTTACTTAATCTTTTGGCCAACTCAGGCGGAAGGATTTGCCGCCACTTTCATCTTCCATTACAGTCTGCATCAGATCGTATCCTGCGTCTAATGCGCCGGCCATATAATGAGGCGAAATTCCTGGAACGCGTTAAAGCTATTCGGCAGGCATCACCTGGCACATTAATAGGGGCGGATGTTATTGTTGGATTTCCTGATGAAAGTGAAGATGATTTCGAGCATACACGCAATTTGTGCGAGTCAGGGGTGGTCGATTATCTGCATGTGTTTAGCTACAGTGATCGTCCGGGGACAGCCGCTGCTGAAATGCCGCACAAAGTAAAACCGGAAATAATCCACGACCGTAGTAAAACCCTCAATAAGATATCTGGTCGGATATTAACCAAAGCAAGGCAACGTCATGTGGGTGAGATACTCGAAGTGATTTCTGAGAAAAAGTCAGATACTGATGGTTCACATTTCGCTGTGGCTGACAACTATCTTCGGGTCAAGTTACCTTCAGAGGTCAAGACCGGTCGTGAAATTGTTCGGGTTAAGACACTTTCCAGCGAAGCTGACTATCTGAAATGTGATGTCATTGCCTGATATCGCATTCGTTGAAAGTTCAGTTCACTCGCCGTTTATTTCCATCTTAGTTGGGAAAAGATTTCTCAGCTGAATCCTGTTCGCATTGAATATCAGGCTGTATGCTTCTGCATAAGCCGCAACCCATCAACACATTACACGTAACGTGATGGCTCTGGCACATCAGTTGCTCAATAGCCAAGTGGAAAAATAGTTCTTAATGGAGAAAATACGTGCCGGAACCTGAAGAGAAAAAAGAAGATCAAGCTCAATCGAACGATGGTGGAGAAGAGCAAGCTACTGCAAAGAAGAGTGGCCTGATCAAGTACATCATCTTCGGATTAGTGGGGATTGTACTCGTAACCGGCGGTGTTGTGGTGGCTATTATGTTTCTCGGTGGTGAGCAGGCACAAGAGCCTGAAGAAACCAAATCTGAAGTAACCGCTGAGGTTGCTGAATCAGATATGCAGCACAATGAAGACGAATATGATGAAGATGCGATGTACGAAAGCCTTCTCGTTGATTTTGAGGATCCGAGTGTGATTGAACAGATAAATGAAAACCTGGCAGCTCTTGATTGGGAACCGGACGTTGGTGAAATGGAAGGTGAAGAGGTCGGTATGTCGGTAGAGGATTCAATAGAATCTGTCAACTGGCTGGAGAAGGAAAAAGCTGATTTAGCAAAACTCCAGAAAGAACTTAACTCTCGGCAAAAGGACCTCAATCGGCTTGATAAGGAAGTCACTAGAAAGATATTAAGGATAGAACAGGCAGAATCGGCGCGGATAAATTCTTTGGCTAAACTCTATGACGGGATGGATCCACGATCGGTAGTGCGACTGATGGCTAATCTGGATGACGCCACTGTGGTATCAATCATACCTCGAATGAAGACCAAAAATGCTTCAGCAGTACTGCAACTTTTGCCTTCCAAGAGGGCTGCAAGACTCTCCAAACAGATGATTACGATAGCTGGGAAATAGGATGAATACGAGCAACGTCAACATTATGAGCCTTTTACTCGGCAGTGTCCCACTTGCTGGAGAGCCGGTTGTCGGGTCAGATATTCTGATGCCTGAGGGTTTACCCGTTGCAAAACCAACTGCAGCCAGATTTGACGTTGTCTTGGATCAATTGCTGGCACCTGTAATGGGGATGGAACTCGAACAACCAACAGACACCAATAGTCCCGAACTATGTGATAAGCCTCTTGATCTATTGGGCATTGATTGGAAACAGGATAAGATAGGACAGCCATTGCTCGATTCCGTAAATGCGGAAATGATTAATGACTCTAATGAGATAATTGACACTGAAGACTCAGTTTGCAGACTTCCGGTACAGGAAACTATCCCTAATACATTGTTAATTAATAGTGAGACGCCATTAAAACAGATACCACAGCAGTTAGAAGTACCTTTTGGTGAGACGGTACCCATGACCATTGACCCTGATGAGTCTCAGTTGTTGTCTGGTAAATTAGAAGTGCAGAGCTGGTTCATTGAAGGGAAAACCCTGCATCTCGAAGTAGCACAGCCGGATCAATCTAACAAAATAGTCCTAATATCAATTCCTGTTGATCAGTTGACTGTCTCAAATAATAGCATGGCCGGATATTCTCTTTCTGTGACAGGTCAGTCACGTGTGCTTCCGGAGGGAACCCAACAGCAGAATCTAAGCGAGTTACTTTCCCGGTATGATATCAAGGAACTTCACATAGATCAGTCGGTAAAATCGCCGGATAAGCCAGCTATGCTGATGCAGGATCAGGAAGTAGGTATTAAAATTGTTGCGCAGAATATGGGACAGGAACTGGTAATCAAAGCCAACCTGTCCCGTCATGCGCTTCGCGGAACCGATACAAAGCGAGCTGGCCACGCTAAACAAGCGCTATTAGAGACAGCTCTTTTTGGGGATAATCAGGAAACACACACTCCCACTCGAGGGGTTACACAACAATCTACAATGTCTGTTCGCTCGGGACTTACAAACAATATGCCTCAGTTTGGGAATTTCACAAAACCTGATATGTTACAAATGACCGGCAACGCAGAAACGACATCGTCAAATGCTACGGGAGTAGTAGACGAAACATCGCAGATGTTGCCTGATTTCATGCGTTCAACCAGTGAGCTTACCCTTCCGCAGGAAAAGGTTGATCTCCAGCCAGTGAAATTTAATATCCCGGAAAATCTGCGGACATGGTTAAAGCCTAATGGTCAGTCGATTCGCTTAAACATTGAGCCGGAACATCTTGGCCCGGCCAGGTTAAGTTTGCATATCCATAACAATCAACTACGAGCTGTAGTTGTAGTAGAAAACACTCAGGCAAAAATGACCGTTGAAGGGTCGTTGGATCATCTCATGGATGCGCTGAACAAAGCGGATATTCAGGTTGATCGAATCGAAGTCAACGTCGATCAGCAAAACGCCCGTGAGCAACTCTTCCAGCAACGAGCTTATACAAACTGGCGATCGAACAACATTAGACCGTTTTCAATAACAGATAATTTAAAAGAAATAGCAGAGCAAACTCCTCCTGTGCCTCGTATGGAACCTTCGTATGTAAGTGCAGGCAGGGTGAACCTGCTGGCTTAGGAGAAAACGATATGGGAGTAATTACGCCAACAGGCGGTATGTTCCCTGGAACCACCGGGGGTTCACATTCCAGTAGTGTTAATGCGCTTGGTAAAGATGAGTTTCTGCAACTGTTGATTTCCCAATTACAAAATCAGGACCCGATGAATCCGATGGAAGATGCGGACTTTATTGCCCAATTGGCTCAGTTCTCATCACTGGAACAAATGTCAAATATCTCCGAGGGAATTGCAGAGTCAAACCAGTGGGATTTCCTGCAGATGCAATCAATAAACAATGTCATGGCTGCGGGATTGATTGGTAAAGAAGTTCAAGCCAGCTACAATAGTGTATATTTCGACGGTTCCTCGTCACCAAAGATATCATTCACAAATGATCAGTACGCCGAAGAACTGCAGATTGTCATAAAGGATGCCAGTGGCAGTACTATTGCCACCATGAATGAGTCCGGTGTTGATCCGGGCAAGCATACCTATGAGTGGGACGGTCGTGACGAAAATGGCAATCAAGTAGATGTTGGGCAATACAATATCGAAGTGATGGCAACTTCTGCCACGGGAGAAACATTCCGACCATCAATGTCGCTGATTGGCAAGGTTGAAGCTGTCACCTACCGCGATGGCACAGCCTATTTCCGCGTGGGTGGTGTAGAAATTCCGTTTGGAGACGTAGCAGCTATTGGACAGGAAGGCAGTTTTGACGGAAATTGATAAAAAACGCGCACATATAAAAGTGCCATTGAAGAGGTAACTATGGAAGTCGGTCAATCTGTAAAAATTCAGAATTATCAACGTCCGGTAGACCTGATTGAGATTTCCCAGAGAGGAAAACCTGAGACCGCCAGTGAGACGGGTCAGACATCTTTCAAGGAGATGTTCTCGCGTGAACTGGCTGAGTCAAGGCAGTTATCATTCTCAAAGCATGCTCAACAGAGGCTCTTTTCGCGTGGGATAGAACTCTCCGATGAAAAACTAAACCGGATTGGGGATGCGGTCGACCGTGCTGACTCAAAGGGTTCCAAAGAGACGCTGGTTTTGATGGATGA
Source organism: Candidatus Zixiibacteriota bacterium (assembly GCA_003641415.1). GTDB lineage: Bacteria > Zixibacteria > MSB-5A5 > GN15 > FEB-12 > B120-G9. The sequence continues at coordinate 6,097 of QNAG01000005.1, forward strand.
TACCGCCCTGGTGGTATCGGTTAAGAATCGCACTATAGTTACCGCTTTTGACCGAGAGAATCTTCGTGACGGCATCGTCACCTCAATCGACTCGGCGGTTGTGTTATAAAAAGGAGGATGAAATGAAAATATACAGTAACAATAAACTTAACAGAGAGCTGGACTCCATTTTGATGGAGAGGTTCTGCTGTCACTGCATGGAGGTAATTGCATTATGATGGCATCATTGTTTTCCGGTGTGTCCGGATTAAAAAATCACCAGGTGAAGATGAACGTGATTGGTAACAACATCGCCAACATCAACACTATCGGCTTCCAGGGAAGTCGGGTCACTTTTCAGGAGGCGCTTGTGCAGACCACCCGTGGGGCGGGGCGACCTTCGGCTGTGACCGGTGGTACCAACCCTGTTCAGCTTGGTCTTGGAATGGAAGTTGGAGCAATTGACACTCTGTTCAAGCAGGGTGGACTTGAAACAACCGGTCAGATTACTGATCTGGCTATTCAGGGTTCCGGGTTCTTTGTGCTCGGAGACGCTAATGGAAACCACTTGTATACTCGAGCAGGCGCATTCGGTTTCGATGCCAACGCCACACTTGTGGACCCTGCTACAGGTCTGTTCGTATTAGGTAAAATGGCTGACACGTCAGGAGAGATTCCCGCTCTGGCTACGACAGACAGGATTATTTTACCCTTCGGACAACAGGACCCGGCTTTTGCTACTGATTCGATTACTTTTTCGAGTAATCTGGATGCCTCTGCTACAGATTCAGTAGCTTCCCTCGAGAGTGCTGGCGGATCGAATGTTGTTTTCGTATCGGGGACAGCAGCTAATGGCGTTGGGGGTACTCACAATGTTGTGATAACTGGCGTTCAAGCTACAAACGATTCATTTACGAGTGTTACGGGCGGTTTAGTGAACAACCAAACGCTTGGCTCGTACGGTGTAACCAACTTTGATAATTTTCAGATTTCTACTGACGGTGGTCAACAGGAGATTATATCAGGGCTATCAACAGATACAACCATAGGTGATCTGGTGACTAAGATCAACCAGGTAAATGGCATCACTGCCACTCTAACAGGTGGTAACATTGTTATCACGCGTGACTATGCCGGTGATCACGGATCGTACTACTTTGAATCTTCGGCCTCATTGGTCGACGATGATGTTTTGGACATTATCTTCCTTGGCAATCCGGGAGTGCATGATCCTACAGCGACAATTCAATCATCAGGAGGCGCAGATACAACCTTGACGGCTATTGATACTTTTACCCCCTCCACAGGATCCGGTGAAGCTGGAGCTGACGTTGTCACAAATCTTGACTTTGTGTATGATCAAGCCAGTGGTATGGTAACAGGCCTTAGTGGACTTGGTGGTGGTGGAGTAGCTATCGCCAGCGGAACTGGTGGTATTAAAGCGACCAATCCCGGTGAGGCTCTGGTTATCAATACAGAATCGACCTCTCATACGACGTCAATAAGCGTCTACGACTCTCAGGGAGGCAAGCATACTCTTTCGATTGAGTTTTCAAAGTCGATTATCAGCAATCGGTGGGAGTGGACCGCAAGCGCATTAGGCGGAGCAGAAGTCCAGACTGGTGGCTCTGGTTATGTGCTGTTCAATCAGGATAGTTCACTGAATACATTCGCATACAACAGTGGGGCAAGTTCTTTAACTATCAATCCAAATAATGGTGCAGAGACCATAGATATATCTATTAATGCTGGTACTGCTTTTGGTTATGATGGTTTGACTGGATTTTCCACAGGGTCACACACAGCGGCTATCACACAACAAAACGGCTATGGCGTTGGAATTTTGGATAAAATTTCCATAGACAAAGCCGGCAATATCTCGGGAATCTTTTCTAATGGCGTGACCCGTGTGCTAGCCCAGATCGTCCTGGCTGATTTCTTCAACCAGGCCGGTTTACGGAAAGCCGGTAAATCGATGTATCAGGAAACGGCAAACTCCGGTGCTGCAGTTGAGGGTATTGCCGGGCAGACAATTGCCGGAGATATTTCATCCGGGGCGCTCGAGTCGTCATCGGTGGATATCGCCGAGGAATTTACAAGCATGATCACCGCCCAACGTGGATTCCAGGCCAACGCTCGTATTATCACAACCTCGGATTCCATGTTGGATGAATTGGTGAATATTAAGAGATAGTAATTATGATGGAAGCAACCCGGTTGACATACACGGCGCCCCTGGCGCAACCGAATTCCGGCGGAGTCTTTGAGATAACTTCCCGAAGTGCATGCTCAATGATGCCTGAAAGATGGGTGACGAATCAGGGGCGGAAGAATCGTGTATGTAATCGGGCTGTGACTATCGGTACAGGAGCCGTGTCCGGGTCTCATGGCCCGGACATGTTTTGTAAGCTCTGGGAGTAAAACATGGCAAATGATGAAGAGAAAACTGTTGTAGAGGCTGGTGAGGGTGACCCTCAAGCTGAAGAGGGATCTCCCGGAAAAGGAGGAGGAAGCAAAAAGCTGATTCTCTTTGGAGGGATTGGACTTGGCGCTGTGATCGTAGGGGTGGTGTTGGCTCTCTTTGTTATCAAGCCTATGATGTCTGGTTCAGGGGCTGATCCCGAACAGGAGCAAGGCACCGAAGAGGTGGCGAAGACTGATCACAGTGAAGCAAAAAAGAAGGAAGAACACAAAAAGCCAAAGAAGTCATCACACGGCGGAGGTCACGGAGAAAGCGCAGCTGATGAGGGGATTATGTGTTCGATTGATGACATAGTTGTCAATCCAGCCGGAACCGGTGGTTCACGGTATCTGTCTGTCTCTTTCAGCTTTGAATTGGAATCATCCGAGGCACAGAGTACCTTTGAGGGACGAAAACCGATCATTCGCGATGCGCTCATAACCATTTTGTCATCTAAGACTGTGGCTCAGTTGACTGATCCGAAACAGAAAGAAATTGTGCGTTACCAGATAAAGAAACGTATTTCGAAATTGCTGAAAACTGACGAACTGGCGGGCGTTTATTACACGGATTTCGTTTTGCAGTAAGAGGATTGTAGTTAGTGGCCAAGATTCTTTCACAGAATGAAATTGATGCCCTGTTAACGACAGTATCATCAAGTGATCAGGATATCAATGAACAGGTAGCGGATGATGAACAATCGCGATCCATTGTCGCGTACGATTTCAAGCATCCCAACCGCGTTTCCAAAGACCAGATCCGAACTCTGGAGAATATGCATGACAATCTGGCCGGCCACTATGGGTCTTCTCTCTCAACGATAACGCGTACAATCGTTGACGTTGACTTGGTGTCAGTGGATCAGATAACTTACTCCGAATTCATCATGTCTCTGGTTACCCCATCGTGCACTTATACTTTTGCTGCTCCACCAATGGATGCGGTATGTCTGGTTGACTTCAACCCCACTCTGACGTTTGCTTTCATTGATCGCATGTTTGGCGGCGGCGGTAAAATCCTGGAGATTGAGCGTGAGCTGACATCAATTGAGAGAACAATTATGGGACGACTGGCTTCCAAGCTCTATCATGATCTCGAGCGTTCTTGGGAGAACATTCTAAAAATTAAAGTCGAGCAAAAAAGCTTTGAAAATAACCCCCAGTTCATCCAAATTGTTCCGCCAGGCGAGACAGTTGTAGTGGTTTCCTTCCAAGTTAAAGTGTTCCAATCCACGGGATTACTGACGATTTGTTATCCGTATGTGGCTCTGGAGCCGATTATTACAAAACTGTCGGCACAGAACTGGATAGATGCCACCAAAATGAAGAATCTTGAGACGGATAAAAATGTCAACCGAAGAAACATTGGTTTGGTGGAAATTGATGTCTCAGCAATTCTTCTGGAGACATCTCTTAAAATGCGCGACTTTCTAAACTTAAAGATCGGTGATATTGTTCCTTCGGATACAAAGATCAACGAGCCCCTCGAGGTCTTTGTAAACAAGCGTATGAAATATCTGGCCCGTCCCGGCCTTTCGGGCAAGAAGCGGGCTTTCCAAATATCAGAAATTCATGAAAATCCACTGGAGGAGGCTATAGAAAATGACGGATGAAGAAAAGGTTGAATCTCAGGAAGAGATTCAAGTCTCCGAAGGCGCCGGGGAAGTCGCTAAAGAGGAAAATGATTCCGGTTTGCCTGCGGTTGATCCCGAGGCAATAGCAGCTCAGGTGGCAGACCAGGTTGATGATAAAGACGCTGCGGCGGAAAAACCTCCCGGTGATGCGGAGAATTTAAAGGTTGTCAATGAAAGTGACGCTTCAGAGGATGACGCCGAGGCAGCCATGATGGCTATGCTTGAGGATCTGCCTGCGGAGGAAGAGGGGGCAGAGCCTGAAGACATCAATTTTAACTCGGCAGAGGTATCAAAAGCCGAGTTCCAACACTTGTCTGAGCCCGCCGGGGAACAGGAATCGAGGAATATCGACCTTCTCATGGATGTGAATCTGCCGATTTCAATTGAACTGGGTCACACCAAAATGTCAATTTCAGACATCCTTGAACTTGGTCCGGGGTCAGTTGTAGAGCTTAACAAATTGGCTGGCGAACCGGTGGATGTTATGGTCAACTACAAGATCGTAGCCAAAGGTGAAGTTGTTGTCATTGACGAAAACTTTGGTGTTCGGATTACCCAGTTGATGACACCGGAAGAAAGGCTGAAACTTCTCAGTGAAGAACAGTAAACGACAACGGCGTTCAATCATTACAGTTGTTATTATCCTCACGATTGCTATTGGCGGATTACTAGCGATTAATACGGATTCTGTGGATGCAGAACGCAATATCAACCAAACTGGTGCTGGAGATACAGATTTAGCAGCCAAAACGCTTACAACTTCAGCGCTCCCAGCGTTGTTGCGTATGGTCAGTGCCCTGGTAGTGGTTATTATCTGCATTTACGGAGCTATTCTTCTACTAAAACACTTTATGGGACGTCGCTATAGCAAATCGGGACATTTACGTATTCTGGAAGTGCTGGAAACAGCCTACGTGGCGCCGAAGAAAACGGTTTCGTTGATTAGGGTAGCAGACAAATCAGTTCTGGTTGGAGTAACTGAGAATGGAATGTCGGTCCTGACCGAACTGAGTCCGGAGCAAACAACAAAAGTGCTGACCCATGAAGAAGAACCCCAGATTGAAGATAATTTCGCCAACTCCTTCACCAATGCCTGGGATCGATTGCGCCAGACGGCAAGCTTTAGGCGAAATAATAAAGCAGCTCTTGATAGTTAAGGACTGCTGGAACAGGTGTGTCTAAAGAATACACCAATAGTGCGCGAAATGGATAACGCGCACAAAAAAAGATATAGGATGTTATGACCAAAACGGCGACGCTAATCGTCATCAGCCTGCTCGGGCTACTAATTTTATCAGCTGATATCTCGGCCCAGACTCTCCCCAAGATATCTATTGAAGTGGGTGAAACACAGGACAACTCCGACCTTTCTACAACCCTTCAGATTGTCATCCTGATGACAGTCCTTGCCCTGGCGCCTTCAATTCTCATCATGGTGACATCGTTTATTCGCTTTATCGTAGTAATGTCATTTTTACGTAACGCGATTGGGATTCACCAGATGCCTCCTAATCAATTGTTAGTAGGTCTAGCGTTGATTCTGACTTTCTTCGTTATGTCACCAGTTGTTAACAAGTCCTACGAGGAAGGTATCAAACCGTACATCGACAAGCAGATTGATTCCGACGAAGCTTTTGACAAAGCTGTAAAACCCTTACGAGAGTTTATGCTTGCTCAGACACGAGAAAAAGACCTCGCCTTGTTTGTAAACATCGCTAATCTTGAGCAACCTGAAAATGCTGAGGATATCCCGCTGCAAGTGTTGGTGCCCGGGTATGTTATCTCTGAATTGCGAACCGCTTTTCAGATCGCATTTGTCATTTTTATCCCGTTTCTTGTGATTGATATGGTTGTGGCATCTGTTCTTATGTCTATGGGTATGATGATGTTACCGCCTATTATTGTTTCGTTGCCATTTAAGATATTACTGTTTGTGTTGGTCGATGGTTGGTATTTGCTGGTGAAATCACTGGTGCAATCGTTCAACGTGTGAAAGGTGATATTGGTATGACTCCTCAAATGGTAGTAACTATCGGACGCGAAGCATTGGCTGTGACGCTTATGGTCGCTGGCCCAATGTTGCTTTTTGGATTGGTCGTTGGTGTGGCTATTTCTCTCTTCCAAGCTGTTACTCAAATTCAGGAAATGACCCTGACTTTTGTTCCAAAGATTATAGCAATTGCACTGGCATTGTTGATCTTCCTGCCATGGATGATAAACCTGATGACTGATTTTGCTCGTCATATGTTTGACTTGATTCCAGGGTTGGCTGGATAAGCAAATATGTCATTATTGAACACATTTGAACTATTTTCCGACACTACTGGTAATTATTTCCTAAGTATTTTGAATTTGCCGGAGGCCACCATCCGGCACTATTCATAACATACTATACAACTACAAGTTACAGTTACTAACAGGGACGTTTCAATCTGGCACAGGTTTTGAATAGGTATATTGACGATTAACCTGAAGTGCGGATTGGAAGACCTTGTTTGACTTCATAAGCTACGGAACTGAGACTCTGCAGATATTCATGCTGGTGTTGCTGAGAGCATCCGGCTTGTTTCTCATAGCGCCAGTTTTCAGTCACCAATCAGTTCCCAAGATAATACGTGTAGGATTAGTGATTATCCTGGCAGGTATTATAGTCTCGGCTGTCAAACATCCGTATATCCCGGAAATAACCTCACTATGGCAACTGGCCGGATTGGCTGTAAAGGAAATACTGGTTGGGTTCGTAATTGGTCTGACTTTTCGTCTGCTTTTCATGGGAATCAAAACCGGGGGAGCAATTATTGGCTATCAGCTGGGATTTGCTATGGTCAGCCTTCCCGATGTGGATTCTTCAGGGGAGGTTTCGGTGATTGCTCGTTTTTGGGTATTGTTAGCCACTCTTATATTTTTAGCCATTAATGGTCATCACATTATCATCACTTCTCTGATTGAAAGCTATCAAGCAATACCGGTGGGTCGGGTAGCAACTGATACACCAGTGGGTGAAATGATTCTCCGGTACAGTGGGTATGTCTTTATAATTGCCGTCAAAGTAGCGGCTCCGATCACAGTTACCCTGTTTCTTGTAGATGTCTCCCTGGGCACAATTGCCAAGATGATACCGACTATGAATGTGTTCTTTGTCGGCTTCCCGATCAAAATCGCAGTAGGGCTTGCGGTCTTAGCCATGTCATTGCCATTGTTTGCCTATCTTCTAAAGAACTTTGTGCAGGTGCTCGACGGTGAACTTCGTGTTCTTTATACGGTATGGGGTGAGGTGTAAGTACGATGGCTGAACAGGGATTCCAGGAAAGAACAGAAAAGGCGACCCAAAAACGTCGGGAAAAGGCTCGTGAGCGTGGTCAGGTAGCCAAGTCGATGGAACTCAACTCGGCAGTTTTGATCTGTTTGGGGTTTCTTACGCTATATATTATCAGTCCCTATTTGGCTGAACAGGCTCAGGAGCTAATGCGCTACACAATGGCCAACGCTCCGTCGCTTGCTACAGCCGATCCGACCTTCTACAAGACCTTTGTCGAAAATCTTTCGAAATTTCTACTGATTATGGCGCCCATTTTTGTGGTTCTCTCAATAATTGCTTTCGGAATTAACGTTGTACAGATTGGATTCAAAATCACTCCCAAAGCACTGGAACCGAAGTGGGAAAAACTTGATGTCCTCAAAGGTCTCAAACAGAAGGTGTCCCTCAAATCTCTGGTGCAACTTATCCGCGATACACTCAAATTAGCAGTTGTCGGTTTTGTCGCCTATAAAGCAATTGCCAGTGAGTTTGCCGGGTTTTTCAAACTGGCCGATATGACCGTTCCGCAAGTAGCGGGAATAATGGGCAAGCTGGCGCTGGAATTGGCTCTGAAGGTTGGAGCTGTTATCCTGGTGATTGCTGTCCTCGATTATATTTACCAAAAATATGAGTTTGAGAAATCGATCCGGATGAGTCGACAGGACCTAAAAGACGAGAATAAGGAGGCCGAAGGATCACCTCAAAACAAATCGCGCATTCGCCAGATACAAACGCAGATGTCGAGAACGCGTATGATGCAGGCTGTGCCGCTGGCGGATGTTGTCGTGACCAACCCGACTCATATCGCGGTGGCTCTCAAGTATGATCCGGACAGCTCGAAGGCACCTTACCTGCTGGCCAAAGGGCAACGTAAGATTGCTGAACAGATCAAGGCTATTGCCCTTGAGCACAACATCCCCATCGTTGAGGATAAGCCACTGGCGCGGGCGATATTCAAGATGTGTGAAGTCGGCCAATCTATTCCGACTACACTATATCGGGCTGTCGCCGAGGTCCTGGCCTATGTCTACCGTTTGAAAGGGAAGGTCGTAAGCTGACATGGTGGCTAAGGGAACACAGAAGAGCCTGATTGAGATTATTCTCTCTCGTTCCGATATCGTCCTTGCGTTTGGGGTGGTGGGCATTATTGGTGTGCTCATTATTCCTATCCCAACCGCCCTGCTCGATTTCGCCCTTGCTTTCAATATCACCTTCTCATTGATCGTGTTGCTAACTACTCTCTATGTAACCCGGCCGCTTGACCTTTCTGTCTTTCCGGGAATGTTGCTGATGGTAACCCTGATGCGACTGTCGCTCAACGTTGCCTCAACCAGGATGATTCTGGGGCAAGCCTACGCCGGTGAAGTAATCGGCTCTTTTGGAAATTTCGTTGTTCAGGGAAACTACGTAGTAGGTTTCATTATCTTCGTTATTCTTGTGATTATTCAGTTTGTGGTTATCACAAAGGGAGCTGGACGAATATCGGAAGTCGCTGCACGGTTTACGTTAGACGCAATGCCAGGTAAGCAGATGGCTATAGATGCCGATCTCAACGCTGGTATCATCTCAGAGCAGGAAGCCAAAGGCAGACGAAGTGATATTGCGCGGGAGGCTGATTTCTATGGGGCTATGGACGGTGCTTCCAAGTTTGTGCGCGGTGATGCTATTGCCGGTATCCTGATTACTCTGATAAACATTATCGGGGGCTTTATCATTGGTATTGCCATAAACGATATGAGCGTAACTGACTCCATGCGGACATACTCTTTGCTGTCTATAGGCGATGGCCTGGTGACACAGATTCCTGCACTGCTGGTATCGACGGCTTCAGGTATCATCGTTACCCGTGCTGCAGCTACAGCCAACATGGGAACTGATCTTTCTGAGCAGCTTACTAAGCAACCGCGCGCTCTCATTGTGGCGGCAGTTGTTTTGTTCATATTCGGTATGTTGCCCGGGATGCCCACGTTCACTTTTATGGCTCTTAGTGTAGCAGCCGGTGGTATCGGCTACATGACGAAGGAAATGCGAGCAAAAAAAGAACTCGCCGATAGGGAAGATGAACACCGCAAAGCTCAGGAGGAGCAATTACCTGCCGAGCGTCCCGAAGATCTGCTGAAAATCGACACCCTCGGTCTGGAAATTGGCTATGGTTTAATTCCACTGGTCGACCCAAATCAAAAAGGTGACTTACTTGATCGAATCTCGACCATACGTAAACAACTTGCTTCAGAACTGGGAATTGTCATCCCTCCTGTCCGGATACGTGACAACGTAGCGCTTAAACCAAATGAGTACATCATCAAGGTCAAAGGCATCAGGATCGCATCCTTTGAATTGATGACAGATCATGTGCTGGCCATTAACCCCGGATATATTGAAGAACCACTCGAAGGATTCGAAACCAAAGACCCGGCTTTTGGTCTGTCGGCAACCTGGATATTACCCACAATGCGCGAAGTAGCTGAAGCCAGGAATTTCACAGTAGTGGAACCAAGCGCAGTGCTTACCACGCACTTGACCGAAGTCATTCGTCGGTCTTCAGCCGAAATACTCACACGCCAGGATGTTAAGCATCTGATTGATAATCTCAAGGAAGACTATCCGGCGCTGGTGGAATCAGTCGTTCCGGAATCGGTATCATTGGGTTTGTTGCAAAAGGTCTTGCAGGGCTTGCTAAGCGAAAGAGTACCGGTACGAGATCTATCCACTATTCTTGAGACAATTTCGGATTACATCGGAGCTACTCAGGAACCGGATGTTCTGGGGGAATATGTCCGCATGGCTCTAAAACGACAAATCAGCGAGTTATACCGCGATAGGGAAGGAAAAATAAACGTGTTCACCCTTGATCCGGTTGTAGAGCAGAAGCTGGCGGAATCAGTACAGAACACAAAGCAAGGGCTGATGTTGGCTGTTGATCCGTCTATGGCTGAGACTCTTTTGAAAAATATGGGACATCAGACTGAGACTATGCAAAATGCCGGATTGACACCGGTGTGTCTGTGCTCTCCAAATATCAGATTAGCCCTGAGACGTCTGGCCGAAGCTAAATTCCCCGATCTGGCAGTGGTATCGTATAACGAAATCCGTTCAGAAGTGGAAGTTGTGTCGATCGGGACAGTGAGGTTGAGTAATGATAATTAAATCGTTCACAGGAGAATCGACAAAAGCGGCCATGAAATTGGTGCGCAGTGAAATGGGTGGACAGGCTGTGGTTCTAAAAACCCGTCAGGTAAAGGAAAACAACGGTGCTGCACGAGTTGAGATTACTGCTTGCATAGAACACCCTACTATCTCGCAGGCAGCGTCAATTCTTAAGGAACAAACAGTGAACAAAAACAGACTGTCTGCTGATGTTACCATTCAGAATACTAATCAGGACACCTCTTCCCTATCTGATAAAAGGAAGATAAAGGAGCCTGCTCACAGGATGCAGACTAAGAAACAGAACGATAAAGTCAAAGGCATCAAGAGCGCAAAAGAGAACCTGATAGCGACTGAGAAAGTCACTGAAAATGTACCAATATCCAAAGAGGTGTCGTCAGGTAAGACTGATCAATTGAGCCGGGTAGAAAAAAAGCTCGATCGTCTGCTGCGAATGAACCTGGTTTTACCCGGTGGTCCAACTCTGGCGCGGAAATTCATTCCAATCGTCTCAATCCTGAGGGATGCCGATTTGCCGGAAGAGTTTATCGCGAACTTTTTCATTTCGTGCTGTGACAAATATGACACCAATGAAAATATCATGGAGTTCACTCGTCGCGAGTTGGCTGTAGCGCTGGCTGAAATAATGATTCCTTCCCTTTCATTCAAAAACGGGGATAAAGTGATGTTTCTTGGCTATGCCGGTGTCGGCAAGTCCTCTGTTATGGGAAAGCTGGCTGCACAGCTCGTTACGCAGAGGAAACAGAAAGTCAAGCTGTCCGGCTTGGATTTTCAGAAAGTGGCAGCGTTCGAAGAACTGGCAATATACGCTGATCTGCTCAATCTGGAGATTGCGAAAACTGATCAGGAAGATAATGAAGATGCTGTTATTCTGATCGATACACCAGCTATCCCAACCAATTTGGAAAAACGGTCAGTACTGGAAAAACTGATTGGAAAAGCAAATGCCACCCACCGCATCGTTGTTTTCTCAACCCTGACTCGCACGCCGGATATAACTTCCCTGGCTCGACAATTAAAACCACTGGCTCCAACTCATATTGCTTTCACGATGCTGGACATGACCTATCGCTGGGGAGCAGTCGTTGCGGTAGCCAGAGAGCTGGGAGTTCCGGTAGCATTTCTTAGTGATTCTTCAGGGGGGGTAGGTCCGATTGGTGTCCCTGATCCGGACCGCTTCGCCAGAACTATTTTGAATAACGAGGTTTTGCTATGAATAAACTCGAGTTCGTTCGCGGAGGCGAAAGCACAGAGCGCTGGCTTGGGACCAAGCTGGTATCAGTAATCTCTGGAAAGGGTGGCGTTGGCAAGTCGGTACTGGCCTATAACCTGGCTGAGCGAATGGTGGCTTCCGGTGTGTGGGTGCTTCTCGTTGATGCGGATTTCTGTTGCGGCAATTTGCATATTTTGACCAATCAGGCCTGTCAACACGGCATAATTGAATTCGCTACAAACCAACTGACATTAGAGGGAGCCAAAACAATTGTGGCGGAGAATCTGCATTTGCTGGCATCACCAACTGTTAGCGCCAACCGCAGATTATTCGATCCCAAAGCTGCTTCTCAATTGCTAACGCGCCTTCGCAGAGAAGGGTCCGCATACGATGTGATTATCATCGATCACAGCTCCGGAATTTCAGAAGCTGCCTCGGCTATGGCTCAGGCTTCCGATCTGAATCTGATAACTGTAGTACCGGAGTTGACATCGATCTCTGATGGATACGGACTCTATAAGCACTTGGTGGAATCCGGGAACGCTAAACATTGTCAGCTCCTGATTAACCGAACTATTGCTGCTGAGGAAGCCGAGAATGTTCGCAATAAGATTGGAGCCATTACGGACAGATTTCTTGGCCGACCTCTTGACTGTATTGGATCGGTGCCTGAAGACAGAGTAGTTCGCAATGCAGTCGCTTCCCAAATTGCGATTGCCAAATACGATAGTAATTCAAAAGCGACACGAGCCCTGTCGACAGTAGCGCAAACAATAGTCCGAGAGCTGTTCAAAGATAGGATTGAAACAGTCTCTGGAAATGAAAAGAGTGTAAATATCGAACCGGCTGTGGCCGATACTAGGGAATAGCATTCAAATGGTTAGTGCAACAAAAGTCAAGCCAGCAAGAACTGGCAAAAAGCTTGGTAGAGCAACTGCGGAAACTTCGGTTCGTACGGCAACTTACAGACGAGCTAACAAATGGCATGTGTCACCTCGCGATTGGAACATGTATCACAAGTACCAAACGCCGGAATTACGTCAGCAATTGCTCAACAATTATATCCCATTGGTTCGCAATGTGGCTACCCGAATGGCGATGGGGTTCCCTCGCTCCGTAGAATTGGCCGATCTGATCAACACTGGTATGATTGGTCTTATTGAGGCGTTCAAGAACTTTGATCCTGACCGTGGAGTCAAATTCGAGACCTATGCGGTTCCCAGAATCAGGGGAGCCATCCTTGATGAACTGCGAGCGCTGGATTGGGTACCGAGGTCAACCAGAGCCAAATCCCGTGAGATTGGCCGAGCTGTAACAGCTTTGGAAAACAAATTAGGCCGATTGCCAAAGGAAACCGAATTGTCAAAGTATATGAAGATAACAGACAGGGAACTCTACCTTGCGCTTGATGATGTTTCCGGAACACAAATTCTTTCACTCGATGAGGTGATCTTTCGGGAAGATGACAACCGGCAAGTCCCTCGTATTGAGACCGTGATGGACGAAGCAACTAGTTCCGTCTTGAGCGATATTGAGCGTGGTGAGCTGAGAAGCTTTCTGGTAGTGGCTATGGAGCGGCTTACAGAACAGGAGAAGCTGGTGATAGCTCTCTATTACTTTGAGGAATTGACCTTGAAAGAGATTGGAGAAGTAATGCATATCTCTGAGTCGAGGGTTTCTCAGATACATACACGAGCCGTAATAAAACTGCGCGGAATGGTGCGCGATAAGTTTTCCATGACCGGATAAAAATGAAGTGAAACAGGAGCGTGGAGGATGAACCAGGAGATTGAATCGGTAGATAATCTGCCTCGAATCCAGACACCTCGACGGGTCAACCAAATGGATCGTTCCAAGGAAGAACAGGACCAGGAACCATTCGATAAGACCCTGAAGAAGAAAATGAAAAAGCAGAAAGACGACCCAGAGGACAACATCGACACGCTTGAAATAAACAGGACTTCCAAGGATGGAGAGGAAACAAAGAACAACGATGACGATTCCGATGCGACAGAACATCAGAACCCTGAAGCCGACAGCAACGAAGGCAATGATGAGTCAGAAGTTAATAATTCTTCGTCACACCGGATAGACATCAAGGCTTGAACATAGGATAGTGAAAAATGGATATCTCAAGTTATTTATCTGTTGATTTAATGTTAAACGTGGCTGGGTTTCTTGTCGCCGGAGCATTGTCCCTTACGATCTACTCCATGTTCCAACATCGAAAAGAATCTAACCCGGTGGCGTCAGAGAAACCATCAGGAATTGAATCTGCGATTAACATTGAGTCTTTTGTAAGGAGACCAAACTCAATAGGAACGGGGGAATTCATAGATTTTTCGAAGAAACCAGTTTTGAGCGAAAATCCGAATACAGCCATTGGACACTATCGACGGACTCAGGCTATACAAACAGCCCGCGAAATGATTAAAAATGGAGCTACAAACGCTGAGATTATGTCTGAAGTCCCGGTTTCCGAGGCAGAACTGGCTGTCCTTAATTTTGAACGTAAATAATTAAATACAGGAGCGATAAACATGGCAACCGAAAGCCCTTTCTTTTTATCAAAGGTAGAATGTCCTATCTGCAAGACAATCAACGAATTTGAGACCGTAAAGGTAGGATCCTATGTGGAGGAAGGTCGTGATACAGACTTCTGTCCTCAGAAAATAAAGTGGCGCTTTCCCAAATATCAATCGTATAACCCCCTTGTATTTTTCGTTGCAACCTGCAGTAATTGTTACTACTCCCATGAGTTTAACAAGAGCTTCAAAGAATGGAAGAGCGACACCAACTTCCGCACTTACCGCTTAAAAGCCACCAAAGATGTCCACCTTGATCAACTGGCTGTCTCTGACTCCGTTGTCAAGCAGCTTGGTGAAGCTATAGATTTGAGCCGGTTCCCAAATGAATCAGCTATTCTAAAGTTGCACTTGGCTATCTTTGATGAACAGGCATTTGATCATCATAGCAAACTGGATATTGGTCGGTACTATCTGCGCATAGGATGGCTATTCAGGGGGATGGAATCTTTCGCAGATCCTTTACAGGCTGCCATGCAGGGAATGTTGACTGATTTAAAGGCGCGTTATCAAGCCCTGTGGGGAGCGATGGAACAGACCCGGGACTCGGTTGGCATGTTCAGCGAGTATGCTGATGCTATGTTCAACACCGAAGATATCACGGCTGACCTGAAGTCTCAGTTATTGCCTTTCAAGGAACGGTTCCACACCGCTTGCAAGGGAGTTTCCGATTCGCTCGATACTACTAATCATCAATTGAACGCGCTCAACGATGTAGTTACGGAATTTCGTTCCATAAGCGTCAGTAGTAATGCAGAGGGATCTTCTGCCCCAGTATTCGGGAATTACGGTTCTTTCGGCCAGTTTCTTTCGAATCTGAAAACAAGCTGGGATGGTATTGTAACCAATGAACACGAAGCCCTTGAAAAAGCAGTTATTAATTACCGTGCAGCATACACCGAGGGTCGCGGTATAGCTCAGGGTAATCAGCAAATTCAAGCATCATACCTCATTGCGGAATTATCGCGCCGGATTGGTGATCACGAAAAAGCCAAAGAGTTCTTCAATAGCACGATTAAGAACGGTCAGGAATATATTTACCGTAACCGCAATGATAAAAGTCGTACTGCGCTGGCTCGTAAGATTCTCGAATTAGCCATCGAACAGGGAAAGAAAAACATGAAAGCTATTAAATCTGCGTGAAGACAGGGAGTGACGGTGCCGTTTACGTTAAAATATTCAACTGAGCCGCTTAAGCTTTGGGAGAAGATTGAAATCATTGTGGGCGAAGGATCCTCAGCGGGACACTATGTCTCTCGTATAGAGGATTTCGACAATGCCAATATTGTTATTACTCCTCCCGAGTTCGAGTCAGGTAATGCCCTGCTGCGAAATGGTTGCAGGTGTATGGTGTTGTTAACCCGTAAGGATGCCGTCTACCAGTTCGATACGAGGATTAGAACGGTCAAAACTTCAAAAGGCAAAAAATATTTATTAGAGTCTCCTGGTAATGTAAGACGTGTCCAGAGACGGCAATTTGTACGAATTGAAGTTTGGCAGAAAATCACCTATGCCCTTGTGCCCTCAGATAATCAAGAGATATCTGAACCAAACGAGTTAGAGTGGATAGAGGGAACCGTAGTTGATATTAGTGGGGGAGGTGTGCTCCTCAAAACCAACAGAGAAATAAAAGAGGGGACGCTGGTTGTTTTTCGTCTGGAATTTTTAGCCGAGTCCGGTTTGCCGAGTATTATTGCTGCAGTGTGCCGAAGATCATTCAAGAATGATAAAATACCGATGTCCGGATTTGAGCTCCTTCGCTATGAGCAATTAACCCGCGCTTATGATTCTACACGATTGAAATTATTACCCGAATCTGTTAGAGCATTTGATATCATTGCACAGAACAACTTGGTGAATTTTGTGTTCAAACGTCAGGTAGAGCTTCGCAAAAAGGGGTTACTGTGAGCATTGAACTAACCAATGAATCCAGCGCGCCAGTGACAAATAAAATTGACATAGCCAGATTTGATATTTCCTCCATGGTTGGGCACAAGATCACTCTCTTCTCAGATCAGTTTGCAGGGAAGCCGCTCTCCAGTCGTGTTGTTGTGGCTTCTGGTCATACTATTTCACTGGACCGAAGTGGAGGTTTTGGCCTGGTCGACAATCTTGTGAACAATCAAAGGATAACCGTAAGGCTGGAATATAAGGGTGAGGAAATCGCTATTGAGGGAACTCTCAAGAGAGTTGATAGGGGCGGTTGTAAGATCGAATTCGATGATAAAGTACAACCGCTTTTCCGCCGTCGTTTCCCTCGGGTGTTCATGCATCGACCGGTCAATTTGGCGGCGGTACCAATATTATCGTTTTCACATTCGCGCCTTTCACGACTCCGGTGGATGATTACCGATACTATCAATCTGTCTGGCGGCGGCACACTCCTTGATTTCTCCACCAATCTTGAAAGTTCTACCTATTTATTTCTCAATATCGTTTTTTCTGAAATCTCATTCCCTTCGTTGGTGATGGGGCAAGTATGTCATTGCCAGCAGGTGGACGACGGACATTTTCGGATTGGCGTTGGATTTATCTCCCGTGAAGAACAGACACGTCACTTATCACATTCGGTAATCAGCCAGCTACCTGGCGCTCTTACCAATTATGATAATGTGAAGCGTTTTTTGTTAAGTAAGAGAATAGTAGCATGGATGCATAATAACAAGTAACACAATTTGGAGAGGTGTTCAATGATGAAAGATACATCAAAAATAAAGTTTATTAATGATATGGAGGTGTCAAATAATCACCTGAAGATTAATAAACCTTTTAAAATCCAGAGCGATAACCAGCGACGCTTCATACGACTGGAGATTTCTACTCCCATGACTCTGAGAAAAGTCAAGGATGTCATCGGCAATTTATGGTCGACACAAAAAGATTACAAAATACACGGGGATATTCTCAACATTTCCCCCGGAGGAGTTCTGGCGGATTTGGAGCTTCCACTGAATGAAAACGATATTGTTGCTCTCCGATTCTGCTTACAGGACGTAGAGAATCTCGAAAACATTCTCGGACTTGTGAAAAGAGTGGATCATGATGATGACAGATATCTGACAGGAATCGAGTTTATCGGGAGAAAGCAACTGGAGGATCGCCTTTCAAAGGCAGAGCTGGAGTTGTTGTCTGACGAACTTGGCGATTTTGAAACTCGTGTTGAGAAAGTCCTTAATCGCTATCTCTATAGTGAAGTTGGAACCAGCCATGAATAGAACTCTGCTGTTTCTGATAGTAACAGCTATTGGAGTTGGTCTACTTGGCGGTATGTCTGCCTGTGCTCAGGGAGGACCTCGTACAATTATAGTTTCAGTAAATGATCATCCTCGGCCGTGGGGTGAGTCGCAAATAGAGAAACTACTTATTCGAAGTCTCAGCATGAGTAGTAACTTGAGAGCATTCTCTATAGATTCCAATCACGATTTAATGCCTCCCTTACCTCAGGATTGGTACGATGCTGATTCCCTTGCGAATTGGGCAATGGAGAGAGGATGTCGTTATGTGCTGGCAATTGATATCCTTGACGAGCGATTGGAGCGTAGGAAGGGGTTTCATCTGCCACTGGTGTTCCACAAATATCAGACAGTTGGCATTATCGAAGCGGATATACGATTATTTGATGCCGGGCGAGGGAAATTCCTCATGACAGAGCTGCTGAAAGTGGAGGAAAATGGCCCCCGGGTATTTCAAGCCACGATGGATGATGATATCAATGATCCCGATTTGCATCTTACCACTCCCAGGAAACTCAGTTTTATGGCTCGTCTGGAACAAAAGTTCTGTCGCCATCTGATTAAAAAATTGGGGAAAGAAATACTGCTTAGATAAAAGCTTAATTGGAATTATTACGGGCGAGATATATAAATGTTTGATATTGCAACACATGAAATCAACGGACTAGGCGTTCTTGCCATTAAGGAAAGTCTGGATATGATAGGGGTGGGAGTTTTTCGTCTCAATCGAGAAGGTTACCTTATCGATTTTAATGAAACAGGCTCAGGGATACTCAGTATAGATCATAACACGCCCTGGAACGATTTGCACATTTCAAATGTGGACCGCTTCCTGACACTAGGACTCTATGAGCAACTTGATGATCTCATGATGGAGCGGACACCGTTTATCAAGCATCAGGTGAAATGTTCTAATCGTTTTGGTAGATATATGGTACTCAATGTCTGCTGCGTCTCCCAAACTAACGAAAACGGCGGACAGGAAGTTATCGGTTTAATACAGGATATAGCTGATGAGTACTACTCTGATTCTGATGAGATCAGGCACCGTCACGAGTTGCAGATTCTTGCTGATGTGGCAGCAGCCTTATCTTCTTCAGCGGAATTGAGTCAGATTCTTCAGGTAATTCTTACAGGCGCAACAGCCTCTCAGGGATTGGGATTCAACCGTGCCTTCCTTTTTTTGTACGAGGAAGACACTGATTGTCTGATTGGCCACCTCGCTGTTGGTCCATCATCACCGGAGGAAGCTGGTTACATTTGGGGAAGATTGGACTCAGAGCCAAAATCATTAACTCAATTACTTGAACCGAATCATATACCCGAGTCCAAAAACGACCTCCTGTCAGATAGGATTTCCGGTGTTATCTTTGATCTGAAGTTTGACTCAATTGTCAGCCATACATGCCGGACCGGGGACTGGGTGAACCTGACCAGTGACGATTCTGTTGATACTCATACAGCCGAGTTTTTAGATTGTCTTGGGACAAGAAATGCGGCACTGGTACCGCTATTCAGCAAGGGTAACCTTCGTGGACTGTTGGCAGCCGACAACTTGATTACCGGCGAGCCGATAGTTGATGATGCCGTCGGTCTGTTACAGATTCTGGCCAATCAGGCAGCGGTAGCTATCCAACGCTCCAGGTTGTTGGATAATGAGCGTCGGCGGGTTGAGGAATTACAGAGAATTAACCAACAACTGGCTGAAACGCGGGAGCGAGCTATCCAGCTTGAGAAAATGTCCGCTATTGGTAAATTGACAGAGGCTATCGCTCATCGGTTTCAGAATCCTCTGGACATCATGGGTGGATTTGTGAGTTTGCTACTTCAGTCGCAACCAACCGCCGAGCAACAGGAATACCTCAATATCGTCTCTACTGAGATTAAGCGAATTGAGTCTGTATTACACCAGGTTCTTGAATTCTCGCACGCTTCCAGCAATGACATGGAAACTATTGAGTTCTCTCAACTGATAAACACCGATCTTGACCCCATGCATAATATGTTCTGGAGATCCAAAATATCGATAACTCGGTCGCTGGCTCAGGAAAGTCTGACCATCCGAGGGAACAGAGAACAGCTCAAACATGCAATCGGGCAACTCCTGGGTTTGATTACCTATGATATTATGCCGTCGGGCAATCTGGTTCTGAGAACTGAAAGAGTAGACTCAAATGCAAGGTTGTTTATCATTATGGAGTGCCCCAGAGATCATGTTCAGCGGATAGAACGATCGTTGAAACAGATGTTGGCAGAGCAATCGAAGTCACACTATTTGCCACTGTTGGTAACTCAAGAAACCTTCAAATTTCATGGTGGCAGTTTGGGAATGACCAGCGGCGCCGAAGGGTACCCCTGCCTGTATGTGGAACTTCCCCTTATAGAGAACACTTGAGATGAATACTAATACACATAGAGAGAGCTCAGCAGATATAGTTGAACAGGTAAACTCTTTAGCCGAAGAAGTTAAGATTCTGGCTCTGAATCTTGCTATTTATTTGGCTAAAGCGAAGAAGGAATCAGGTAAACTTACCCAATTAGAGCCGGATTTCATACGCTTAGTCAACGGCACTGTAAGGACAGTGCATGAACTGACTGCAATTATCAGCGCTTCTCGCAGTAATTCAAGTAAGTCAAAAACTACTCAGTTCGAACCTTCATTCGAGAAACTGGATCCTCTCGAGGCAAAGTTACGAAATATCCTTGATCAGTGCCAGCGAATCATAACAGCTCTTTCTTTGGGAAAGGAATTGAACCAGTGAAGGAAAGAACTGAACTGACGATACTATATATTAGCGATAAAAAAGCTAAATGCTGAAGAAACAGCGCATTTTTTTGAAATTAATCCGTCTGTAACAGAAAACTGAAGGAAGTGTGTCGTAATAATAAGGTAAGAAAATGGCCTCTTATGATTTTAGTCTAATCAATCATCTCGCTCAAAAACGTGGTGAACCCTTCAAGGTTCTGATCGTGGACGATGAAAAATGGATTCGCGATGTTTTTGGAGATTTCTGTAAACTGACGGATGCCTTCAAAGTAGATTTAGTCCAATCAGGGCAGGAAGCTGTCGAGAAAGTAAAAGCAAATTCGTACGATTTGATAACCCTGGATCTTATTATGCCCGAAATGTCAGGGATTGAAGTTCTGACAGAAATCAAGCGAATTTCACCGCGAGTGCCAGTTATGGTAGTTACTGGTAACGCAACCGATAAGCTGGTCAAAGAAGCAGGTGTATTGGGTGCCTGTCGAGTGTTGTATAAGCCAGTTATGCTGGACGATTTCGTCGAGAGCCTGACATCCACTTTGGAACACTGAAAGAAAAACGAAAGTAACAAAAGGGGCAATAATGAGCATTCTAAAGAGCATAAAAGAGCAGCTATGAAAAGCTCAGTTTCTATTCTTATAGTGGACGATGAAGAAGTCTTACGTTCCTTGCTGCAGCAAATCCTGTTGCGGGGAGGATATCAGATAAGGTGTGCTGAGGATGGCGTGTCTGCATTGGAGATGCTTAGGGAAGAACC